>JAABSQ010000336.1 GCA_011390315.1 Desulfobacteraceae bacterium | reverse complement strand
CGTGTCAAAGCCGAAATCCCTTATGGCTTCCACCATTTGATTTGCCGTATCGGGATCAACAGCAATCCAGATATCCATATCGTTTGTAGATCTCGGATACCCATGATAGGCCACTGCATAACCTCCGATCAGCAGATATTTAATTTTTTTAGAATTCAGAACATTCAAAAACTCTTTGAAGTCTTTCGGTAGCACGAGAGCCATAATTGATTCTTCTCAGCAATTCCAAATAGCGCAATCTTTCAAGCGGGGATTCATTTTTCCAATATTCCTTTTCATCGGATTGCTCCGTT
>JAABSQ010000335.1 GCA_011390315.1 Desulfobacteraceae bacterium | reverse complement strand
CCGGATCGATGAAGGAGGTGGCCAGGTAGGCATACAGAAAGACCTGGGCCGTGGTGCCCGGCACGACCCCCACCGTCTTGCCGGTCAGGTCTTCGGGACCCGAGATGGACCGGTCTTTGCGGGCCACGATGCCGAGGGCCCGGTGGGTTTTGGCGATGGTGGCCACCACCCGGATGTCTAAACCCCTGAGCGCCGCCCGGGCGATGGGGGTATCGCCCATGGCGGCCAGATCAAATTTGCCCGAGAGCAGTCCGTTGAGACTCAGGTGGCCCGACTCGACCGATTGCAGCGTCACCCGCAGGCCTTCGTCTTTAAAGTATCCTTTTTCTTCGGCCAGATAGACGGCCGCGGACCCGGGCCAGGGGGTCACCCCCACCGTGACCGCCGCCGGCTGGGCCGGTGCAATATCGCCGTTTTCAGGATCTTCATCGCCGAGGGCGGCTCCCGCCGCTGTCAGAAAGATCATCAGAAATATAATGGTGCGAACCATTCGGTCATCCTTGTTTTTGATGGTATCGGGAAACTTGATAGAATATTGCTTTATGAAAACTGATATTTATTCATCTATCCTACCCGTTTTCCATGGTCAATACCGTATACCCGACCGGCTTTGATTTATACTGATTTCGTCACAGTTTATGGAAAAGGCGATAGGCTATAGGCTATAGGCGATAGGCAATGGGCAATGGGCGATAGGCTATAGGCTATAGGCGATAGGCAATGGGCTATAGGTGAAAGGCAAAAAGGTTCAAGGTTCAAGGTTCAAGTGCCTGGGGGAAAGTGTCTGAACCGCTGATAATCCTGATGTATCGGATGACGCAGATAGGGTTTATCCGCGATCATCATTTTCATCTTGGCCATCCTGATTCAAAGATGCGCCGTGGCATTCAGACAGCCGATTTTTCGCTCCTCGCTATTGGAGCTGTATCGTTTCCGTCCGGGTTGCTGAGGAGCCCGGAGAGAATGAACCGGCGAATGGTGCGGACATGGTAGGTCATCTCTTCGATCTTTTGTTGTAAAGGGGTGTCATCCCGGCCCTTTTTTCGGGCCTTGTCGGCCATTTTGGCGAGGACGTCGATGCGCTCCTGAACGTAGCGGATGGTCGACCAGAGGGAGTTTTCGATGACCTCGGCCTGGCCCGCCAGAAAACTCTCCTCCGAAAAGGCATGGCCGGTGTGGCACCGGTATCGGGTGATCGGTTCGTTTTTCATGCGCCAGAGGGCGCCGCCGCATTCCGGGCAGGTGTAGGGGATCTGGTCGCCCACCTCGTGCATACGTTCGATGTTCGGGATTTCGTGTTCGCTGACTTTCACATCTTCCATAATCTCCTCCGGTACTTCCGGGGGGTCGCCGGCCGGTTGGCCGATGATGCCCAGGAGTTGTCGGCTGATCCCCTCCAAGGGCAGCACATGGTCGACCTCTACCCGCTCGATGGCCGTCCGGGGCAGTTCGGGGGCTTCGGCTTCGTCCGGGTCCTGGACCAGGGTGATGCCGCCGCATCGCTTGACCGCGTTCAGCCCGCTGACGCCGTCATGCAGGTAGCCGGTGAGCAGCACCGCGGCCACCCGGGTGGTGTGATAGGCGGCCGCCGATCGGAAGAGGGCGTCGATGGAGGGGCGCGAGCGGTTTTCCTTCGGCCCGAGCACCACGGCCACATGGTCTTTTTTGACCAGCAGGTGGCGGTTGGGGGGCGCAACATAGATGGTGCCGGGGGTGATCTTTTCACCGTCTTCGGGAAGCAGCGCCGGCAGGGGGCCATTCGCCTCGAGAATTTCATGTAGAAAGGTCTCGGCGGTCGGGGAAATGTGCTGGGCGATGAACACCGATGCGGCGAAATTTTCCGGAAATCGGGAAACCAGCCGCCTGAGAACCGCCAAGCCGCCCAAAGAGGCGCCGATGACCAGAATGTCGCGTACATTTCCTGCGTTCATGGATCTCCTTTACCCCGGCTTTTTCCGCGAAAAGCGGATGTTCGGTGATGAATGTGCGGGCCGATTCGGAAGATGGACTTGGCCGGATTCGTCCGTTCGCTTTCAATGCGGTTCGGGCCGGCATTCTTTCCTTTATGAGCTTACGATAGCACCCTTTTGGAAGAACACCATACCGGAATATGTGTAGATTGGGGGCGATGGGGGTGGAGATTGCCGGTGCGCCCCGGCGGCTCGATGTCCGAAACGGTAAGATTCATTCGTTTTGTGCCGAGGCTTTGGTTTCAGAAACCGCAGTTTGCGGTTCCCGGTGAACCATCTTTCGTATCGTCTCCACCAGGGTTTCGGCCGGGCCGTCTTTGGTGAGATAGGCTTCGGCCCCGGCTTCGCGCATGGATTCGGCCACTGCCTGGTCCACGTGCATGGAGAGGCCGATCACCGGCATATGGGTGTGGCGCTCGCGGATGGTGCGGGTGGCCTCGATGCCGTTGATGTGGGGCATGTTGATGTCCATCAGCACGATATCGGGGTGGAGGGTGTCGGCCCGGCGGATCGCCTCCCGGCCGTCGGCGGCCTCCCCGGCCACCTGAAATTCGGAGACTCCTTGGAGCATTCCGGCCAGGCCCTGGCGTACGATGGTGTGATCGTCCACTATCAGAATGCGGATGCGGTCGTTATCCGACCCGTCGGCCTCGTGGGGTTCCGGGGCCGGCGGCAGGGCCTCTTCATCGGCCCGGGCCTTCGTACCGGGCCCCTCCGCGACCGGTGCCGTCAGGGTGACCCGGCAGCCTTTTCCCGGGGCCGATTCGATCTCCATGGCGCCGCCCAGGTGATTCATCCGTTCTCGAATGCTGAACAGACCGAAGGTGATGTCGGCGGCGTCCCGGCTTTCCAGCGCCGCCGCGTCGAATCCGCGGCCCCGGTCTTCCACGATGATCCGAACGTCCCCGTTGGGGTCCCGCTCCAGAAGCACCTCGGCGGTATCGGCGCCCGCATGTTTGACGGCATTGAAGAGTATTTCCCGTACGCATTCAAACAGAAAAAACCGCATCTCTTCGGGAATCGGCTCGATCGTTCCGGCATTGCGGACGCTCGCCTGAAATCCCTGCTGCTTGGCGATCCGCTCGGCCAGCCAGCGGAGCCCCGCGGTCAATCCCGACTCTTTCAGCACCGGCGGGCTCAGTTCATGGCTCAGGTTTCTGGATATATCGATCGATTCCTTGATTATAGCCAGACTTTGATGAATGAGCGGGAGCATTTTGTCGGGATCTTCTGAACTCTCGGCTCTCAACAATTGAAACTGTGCGGCCGCCAGCATCTGCTGCAGATTGTCATGAAGCACCCCGGCCAGGCGACTTCGCTCCCGCTGTTCAATTCGGCTCATTTCGGTGGCCAGGGCCCGCAGCCGGTCGGCCAGCCGTTGCACCTCGGCGGTGCGCTCGGCCACCCGGGCTTCGAGGGTTTCGTTCATCTGCTGCAAGGCGTTTCGGCTGTTCTGAAGTTCGACCCGGGCCTGATGCTGGGCCGTGATGTCGCGTACCGTGATGATGGAGAGCATCTTTCGGCCGTCCGCATCATGGATCGGGGTGCCGCCGTAGGAGCCGATCCAGGAGCGGCCGGTCTCGGTGCAGCGGACCCGCACCTCATAACCGTTCAGCACCTCGCCCTTGAGCACTCGGTAAAAGGGGTATCGGTTCATCGGCAGCGGTCCGCCTTCGAGATCGAAGACTTCGAAGTAGCGGACCAGCTGTTTGAATGGGGTGTTCAAGGGAAACGACGATTCATACCCCCATATCTGAAGCCCGGCATTGTTGATGTCCATCAGGGTGTCTTGGGCATCGAAGATGAACAGCCCTTCGGTCATCTGTTTGAGAATGGCGTCGGTCCGGGCCAGCTGGCGCCGGTTCTCCTCCAGGGCCTGCTGCAAGTTCGCTTCGGCTTGCTTGATTTCGGTCAGATCGGTCAAGACCGACCGGCATTCGGCCCGCCCCTTGGGATGAATGTCGTACTTGCTCTCCACATGCACCCGGAAGAATTTGCCCTGGCTGTTTTTCAGGGTCAGTTCGCAGGAATTGCGATTTTTATCGCGAAATATCGCTCTCATATGCAGGTATAGCAGGTCCCGATCTTCCCGGGCCACATAGGGGTAGATGGACCGTCCGATCAGCTCCGAGCGGGGCGTTTTCAGCAGGGTGGTCAGCATCAGGTTGCAGTTGAGCACCCGGCCGGATTTGTCGAGGGTGAGATGGGTCACCGGGGAGAATTCGACGAAATCCCGCAGGTAGTGCAGTTTTTGAATCCACAGGCCGCTGCCGGACAGGGTTTCTTCGCTGCCGTT
>JAABSQ010000334.1 GCA_011390315.1 Desulfobacteraceae bacterium | reverse complement strand
TCGATCGTGAAACCAGACGGGGTGGCCCGGGGGGTCATCGGAGAGGTGGTTCGGCGGTTTGAGGCCAACGGCATCAACATCGCCGCCATGAAAATGATTCATATGTCCAAAAAAGAGGCTCAGGGGTTTTACGCCGTCCATAAAGAGCGGCCCTTTTTCGACAGCCTGACCGATTTTATGACCTCCGGTCCCTGTGTGGTGATGGTGCTCGAGGGCGAAAACGTGATCAAGAAAAACCGGGAGCTGATGGGCGCCACCAATCCCGAGGATGCCGCTGACGGGACCATCCGCAAGGATTTCGCCGCCGATGTGGAAAAAAACGTGGTCCACGGCTCCGACGCGCCGGAGACCGCCGCCTTTGAAATCGGATACTTTTTCAGCAGCCTCGAAATCGTCGGATAAATGGTTTCCGCCGACACCCGCAAGATCCGCCTCGACCACATCGCCGTGGTCCTGAATCAGCCGCGTATCCCCGAAAATATCGGGGCCGCGGCCCGGGCCATGCGGAATATGGGGATTCGGGAGCTGGTGGTGGTGGACCCCAACAAGAATTTCGATTTCGACCCGATATTGAAACTGGCCACCCATGCCGCCTCGGATGTGGTGGCTTCGATGCGGCTTTATCCCACCCTTCAGGCGGCCCTGGCTCCGTACCGGTTTGTGGTGGGAACCACCGCCCGTCTCGGGGGCCAGCGCCGGGTCTCCGATCCCGCCGTTACGGCCCGAAAGCTGATTCCCGTCTCTCAGGAGAACCGGATCGCCCTGGTCTTCGGCCGGGAGGACCGGGGGCTTTCCAATGAAGACCTGCGGCTCTGCCATGCGCTGGTCAATATTCCCACCGCCGATTTTTCCTCCCTCAACCTGGCCCAGGCGGTGATGGTGCTCTGTTATGAAATGAACCGGGCCGCCGCGGACGACCGGCGGCCCTTTACCCCCAAGCTGGCCAATCGATACCAACTGGACGGGATGTATGACCAGCTTCGGGAAATATTGATCCGGATCTGCTACCTCAATCCGGAAAACCCCGATTACTGGATGAACCACCTGCGAAATTTTTTCACTCGACTCGGTTTGCGGGCCCGGGAGGTGTCCATCATTCGAGGGATCATTCGGCAGGTCAACTGGTATTCGGAAAAGCGGTATCGGGACGGACTCGAAGAAGGGCTCCAAAAGGCCCGGGAGAAAGAAACATGCGACTGATTCGATTCGGCGACAAAGGCGCGGAGCGACCCGGTTTGTGGCGGGACGGCCGCATTGTCGACCTGCGGGCGATCTTTCCGGATATTCCCGATATCGGGGAATCCTTTTTCAGAGAGGGATGGCTTGGAAAGGCGGCGACGGTGGATGAACCGGGGCGGGAGATGAAGGTTCGGCTGGGACCGCCGGTGGATCGCCCCTCCAAGATCATCTGCCTGGGGAAAAATTACGCCGAACACGCCAAGGAGGGCGGATTCGACGCCCCGGAAAAACCGCTCCTGTTCTGCAAGGCCGCCACCGCCCTCACCGGCCCCTTCGATCCCATTCTGATGCCCCGAAGCTGCACCCAGGTGGACTGGGAGGTGGAGCTGGCGGTGGTCATCGGCCGGGAAGGGAAGGGCATCTCCCAAGACCGGGCCTTCGACTATGTGGCCGGATATACGGTGATGAACGATGTTTCGGGACGGGATGCCCAGTTCGGAGACGGGCAGTGGTTTCGGGGAAAATCCTTCGACACCTTCGCACCCCTGGGGCCGGCCCTGGTCACGCCGGACGAGATCGAAAACGCGGCCGATCTGGAGCTGGAGGCCCGGGTGGACGGAAAGGTGATGCAGCAGGGAAACACTCGGGATCTGATCTTCGACATCCCCTTTCTGATCGAATACATCAGCCGGGACATCACCCTTCTGCCCGGGGACATCATCTCCACCGGGACCCCCTCCGGGGTGGGCATCTTTCGGGATCCGCCGGTGCTTCTCAGCCGGGGCAGCCGGGTGGCCTGCGAGGTGAAAGGGATCGGTCTGATTCGGAATCGATGCGAGTAGGATCGCCGCCCCGCCGACGAATATCGGCCCGCATCTTTTCCCGAAAGACCTGAATGATGCTTTGAATGGCCGGGGCCGATACCGACGGAACCTGAATCTCGCCGATGGATGCGATGGGCAGCACGTCCACGGTGGTGCCGGTGATGAAGGCCCCCTTCAGGGTCTTCAGATCATCCGCGCAAAGGGGCTGTTCGGTGACCGGAATGGACAATCCTTCACAGATATCCACCACCTGCCCCCGGGTGACGCCCAGCAGAACCGTGCCGGCCGGCGGGGTGCAGATGCCGGTTTCCCGCAGAAAAAAGATGTTGGATCGGGTTCCTTCGGAGATATACCCGTCGCCGTCCACCAGAAGCGCCTCATACGCCCCGGTCTCCCGTCGGGCCTTTTCCACCCGCTGACGAAAGGACCCGGCCAGGGTTTTGATGTGCGGGTTTTCCCGTTCTCCGGAAAACAGAATGGTGTGAACCCCCCGGGCATAGGCTTCCGGGCCGGGGTATTCGGATTTGATGAAATAGATCAGGAAAAGATCTTCGCCGTCCGGATGGGCCGACACCAGCTTGACATTGATATGCCGGCAGCGGTTTTTTTCCGACAGACGGCGGATGTCGGTGAGAATGTCGGCTTCCCGGGTGTCCAGAGAGGCGCCCAGCAGCGCGGCCGATCGCCGCATGCGGGCCATATGCTCCTCGAAGAAAAGCGGTACCCCGTCGATCAGCTTGACCACTTCGTAAATGGCCCCGCCGCCGATTCGATCGAAAATCTCCGTCTCTCCGGTGGATCGAAGCTCCCCGTTGACGCTGTAATAATCTAAAATCGCTTCATGTTTCATCCGTTTTCTCCCTGAAACCCATACTCTAACGCATCTCGCCGATGGATCAAGGGAAAAAGCGGAGATCGCGCCCCGCCGAGGCAGCAGGGTTCATTTTTTCGGCTTTCGCAGCTCCACCAAGGTCGCCCCCCAGCCCCCGCCGCCTGCCGGCGCCTCCCGAAAGGAATCCACCATCGGGCTTTTTTTGAGAAGCGAGTGGACCCGCTTTTTGAGAACGCCGGTTCCTTTGCCGTGGATCACCCGAACGGAGAAGATCCCCGCCCGCAGGCATTCGGTGAAATAGTCCGCCAGCAGGTCGGGCGCCTCCTTGGGGTTGAAGGTGTGGAGATCAAGCACGTCTTCGATGGGAATTCGGATCGGTTCTTCAGGATCGGTCATTGCTCCTTCCGGAAAAATATGCCAATTGGTGAATGGGATGCCCTATGTTCCGTTTGTATTCACGCTTTCATCATCATTCAATAAGGTTCAAAGATCAATATGGAAATCTCTAAATTTTTTCAATTTATTATTCTTCCTCCGGCCGCCTACGCCCTCGGATCCATCCCCTGGGGCCTGGTCCTGACCCGAATGTTCACCTCGGTGGATCTCAGGAAGACCGGCAGCGGGAATATCGGGGCCACCAATGTGCGGCGGACGGCCGGGACTCTGCTGGGGGTCTGCACCCTGATCGGGGATGTGCTCAAGGGGGCGGCGCCGGTCTGGTGGGCGGTGCACCTGGTCGGCCGGGGAACGGCGGCGGATGTGTATCTCGCCTTGACGGCGCTTTGTGCATTTCTGGGCCATCTGTATCCGGTTTACATGCGGTTTCGGGACGGCGGCAAGGGGGTGGCCACGGCCGCCGGGTGTTTTCTGGCGATATCGCCCATGGCGGTGGTTACGGCCTTGCTGGTGTTCATCCTCTTCGTCTGCATCACCGGCCGGGTCTCGGTCGGGTCGCTGGCGGCCACCGCCTTTCTTCCTCTGGGGGTGTGGAAGGCGGTCGGATCGGCGCCTCTGGCGGTGTGCGCGGGAGTGATCGGGGGATGGGTCTGGTGGCGGCACCGGGAAAACCTTCGACGGCTGGCGGCCGGCGCCGAACCGAAAATCTGATTATCCGGCGAAAAGCACCCAGATGAAGGTGATGACCCCGGCCAGAATGAACTGGGTTTCGGTCAGAAATTCGAGGCGAAGGCCCGGCAGCATATGGCCCCGCCGGTGAACGGTAATGACCCCGAAGAGAAAGACCGGGCAGAGGGTCAGGAAAAAGCCGAGGTCCGGAATCAGTTCATAGGCGGCTGAAATAAAGAGGGTTACGAAAATAAACAGCAGTAGGATTCGAAGCAGGGTCAGGCTGTTTTCCTTCCCCAACAGGATCGGCAGGGTCTCCTTGCCCACGATCCGGTCTCCCTGCATATCCAGCACATCGAAAAAGGCGGTC
>JAABSQ010000333.1 GCA_011390315.1 Desulfobacteraceae bacterium | reverse complement strand
ATCTATCCCCGGGAGATCGAGGAATTTCTCTACACCCACCCCAAAATCAGGGATGTTCAGGTGGTGGGGGTCCCCAGCCGGAAATACGGGGAAGAGGTGGCGGCCTTTGTGCAGGTGAAGCCCGGCGAAACCGCTACAGAGGAAGAGCTGAAAGCGTTCTGCAAGGATCAGATCGCTTTCCACAAAATCCCGGCCTATTTCAAATTCGTGGAAGAATATCCCACCACCGCCAGCGGAAAAATCCAGAAATACAAACTGCGGGAAGAAGCGACCAAAGACCTGGGCCGCGAAGCAGAAGCCAAAATCGCCACGGCCTAGTATCATTCTCCAATCTGTAATGGGTTTAAATTAACCCCGCCCTTTTTCCGGACCGACGAACGGGAAAGGGCGGGTTATTTTCCGACCGCCTCCCGCCAAGTCCGCTCAAACCCCGGAGACCCCACGGCAAATCGCTCTTTTTGCTTGACAAGCATACCCGAATATGGCCACTATGCCGGTGCATCTAACGACCGGTCGGTAGAAAGGTCGCGTCGGGTGCGATGGGAACCATTGTTAATTATGTGAGGGAGTGTTCCATGCCGTCGGGCCACATGAAAGAAACCATCAAATCGGTCGCGATCGATCTGTTTTTCAAAAAGGGATATTTCGCCACCAGCATCAGCGATCTGGCCCGGGGAAGCGGCATTCAAAAGGCCAGCATCTATTACCATTATGCGAGCAAAGAGGAGCTGCTGTTTCACATCCTGGAAAACACCATGGATGATCTCACCGCCTGCCTCAAAACCAACCTGGAAAATGTCGCCGGAGTGGAGGAGCGGATGCGGGCCGCCGTGCGCAGTCATGTTCGGTTTCACCTGGAGCGTCAGAAGGAGAACTTCATCGCCAACAGCGAACTGCGGGGCCTGACTTCCGAACATTACCAGGATATCGTCAAAAAGAGAGACCGGTACGAACGCATTTTTCAGGAACTGATTCGAGAAGGAAGCGATGCGGGCGTTTTCGCCCCGGGGGATGTCAAAATCCTTTCTTACGCCATCCTGACCCTCTGCACCGCCGGGGCGACCTGGTTTAAGCCTTCGGGTCGGTTGACCATCGATGAAATCGCGCTGATTTACGAGAATTTCATTATCAACGGCCTTAAAATGGGAACGATCGATTCCGACGCATCGAATTTGAAAAACGGCCGAACGGTCCCGCTCGAGAATAAAAAATATAATGTAAAATAAAGAAGATAGATTCTCTCGGCAGGGTCCGTTTTTGTCTTGACAAACCCCGAATTCCGTGGGATAGCTGAGGGACAATCACCTAACGACCGGTCGGTAAAAGAAATCATCACATTCCTTTTTTAAAGGCCGTATTCTCGTATCTTTCCATCCCGAAAGGAGGAGTAACGTGGATTTTGATCTTACCAAAGAACAGGAAATGATCCGCAAGGAGGTTCGAAAGTTCGCCCAGAGCGAAATCGCTCCGGTGGCCCAGGAGTTGGACGAGAAGGAGGAATTCTCGGCCGAACTCACCAGAAAAATGGGTGAAATCGGCCTGTTCGGGATGTTTGTTCCCGAAGAATACGACGGCCAGGCGATGGATTATCTCTCTTACATCATCGCCGTGGAGGAGATCGCCAGAATTGACGGCTCTCAGGCGGCCACCATCGCTGCGGGAAATTCCCTGGGCATCGGACCGCTCCATTATTTCGGCACCGAGCAGCAGAAGAAAAAATACCTGCCGCCCCTCTGCCGGGGAGAAGCCCTGTGGGGGTTCGGCCTTACCGAACCCACGGCCGGCTCCGATGCCGGGGGCAGCAAAACCACCGCGGTAAAGGACGGAAAGGAGTGGGTGATCAACGGCTCCAAGATTTTCATCACCAATGCCGCCTGCGATATGTCCCTCGGGGTGACGGTGCAGGCCATCACCGGCGCCCGGCCCAACGGCAAGCCGGAATACACCTGTTTTATCGTGGAACACGGCGCCCGCGGTTTCAAGGCCGCGCCCATGCACAAAAAAATGATGTGGCGCTCCTCCAACACCGCCGAACTATATTTCGACGATGTTCGGGTTCCGGAAGAGAACATCCTGGGCAAACAGGGTGACGGATTCCACCAGATGCTCAAGACCCTCGACGGCGGCCGCCTCTCCATCGGCGCGATGGGGCTCGGCGGGGCTCAAGGGGCTTATGAACTGGCCCTCAAATACGCCAAGCAGCGGGAACAGTTCGGCCAGCCCATCAGCAAGTTCCAGGCGGTCGCCTTTAAACTGGCCGACTGCGCCATGGAAATCGAGTGTGCCCGGAACGTCCTCTACAAGGCCTGCTGGCTTCGGAGTCAGAACCGGCCTTTTGAGCTGTATGCGGCCATGGGCAAGCTCTACTGCTCAGAGCTGATGGGGCGGGTGGTCAACCATGCGGTGCAGATTCACGGCGGATACGGCCTGATGAAAGACTACGATGTCGAGCGGTTCTACCGGGATCAGAAGCTTCTCGATATCGGCGAGGGCACCTCGGAGGTCCAGCGGATCGTCATCTCCAGACACATCGGGTGTTAACAGCCAACCATTCAGACGGGAGGAGAAAATGAACGACAACCTGCTTCAGGTGGACGCCGAAGACCATATCGCCGTCCTGACCCTCAATCGGCCGGAGGTGATGAATTCTTTGAATTTCGCCATGCTGAATGCCCTCAAAGAACAGATCGATATCCTGCGCTTCGATCCGGATATCCGGGTGGTGATCATCACCGGATCGGGAGACCGGGCTTTCTGCGCCGGCGCCGACCTCAAGGAACGGGCCACCCTGAGCCCCATTCAGGTCAAGCAGTTTATCTACACCATCCGCAATCTGTTCACCGATATCGAGGAACTGAACAAACCGGTTATCGCCGGGGTCAACGGCATCGCATTAGGGGGCGGCGCCGAACTGGCCCTGGCCTGCGACATTCGGATTGCGGCGGCTTCCGCCTCCATGGGGCTCACCGAAACCAAGCTGGCCATCATTCCCGGCGCCGGCGGCACCCAGCGGCTGCCCCGGCTGGTGGGCAAGGGCAAGGCCAAGGAATTGATCTTCACCGGACGGCGGGTGAATGCGGAAGAGGCCGAGAAGATCGGGCTGGTCAACGCGGTCTGTGATCCGGACCGACTTCTGGAGGAGTGCAAACAGATGGCCGGCATGATCTGCGAAAACGGACCGATCGCCGTGGAACAGGCCAAATACGCCGTCAACCGGGGCATCGAAACCGATATCCACACCGGTCTGGCCATCGAATCCAACGCCTACTGGGTGACCATTCCCACCGAAGATCGGCTGGAGGGTCTTGCGGCGTTTCGGGAGAAACGAAAACCGAATTATCAGGGCAAATAACCGGAGAGGGGAGATAAAATGAGCGGAAATCGCGCTTTTTGGGAGCAAGAAGAAGAAAAGCTGGCTGAACGGGTGTACGAAGCCACCTGGCCCGGCGGACAGAAGGCGGTGGATCGCCTGGCCAAGCAGGGGAAAAAACCGGTGCGGGACCTGATTCAGCTGCTGATCGACCCGGACACCGAGTTTTTCGAACTGAGCCGGATCGCCGGGTTCGGAATGAACTATCCCGGCGGCATCGACGACGTTCCCTGCGCCGGGGTGGTCACCGGCATCGGAAAGATTCAAGGAAACTGGACCATGATCTTCGGCAACGACAGCCGGGTCAAGGCGGGCACCTATTTTCCCATCACCCTGAAAAAGCACATGCGGGCCCAGGCCATCGCCGAACGCTGCGGCCTCAACTGCGTCTACATCGCCGATTCCGGGGGCGCCTTTCTACCCATGCAGGCGGATGTCTTTCCGGATGACGGCCATTTCGGCTCCATGTTTTTCAATATGGCTCGAATGTCGGCCCTGGGCCTCAAGCAGATCACCCTTTCCACCGGCGGAAACACCGCGGGCGGGGCCTACATCGTCTTTATGGCCTGCCAGTCGGTGATGATCGATCAGATGAGTTATTCCTTTCTCGGCGGGCCGCCGCTGGTCAAGATGGCCACCGGTGAAGAGATTTCGGCTGAAGATCTGGGCGGGGCCCGGGTCCATACCCAGATCTCCGGGGGCGCCGACCATTTCTGCGGAGACCAGGAAGAGGCGATCATCCGGGTCCGGGAGATCCTGGCGCTGGAAAAACCCCAGGAGCTTCAGATCCATCGGTATGCCGAAACCCCTCCCACGGCGCCGGCCGAAACCATCTACGACCTGATCCCCTCCGGCATTCACCAGGGCATCGACGGTCGCGCCATTCTGGAGTCCATCTCCGACGACAGCTATTTTATCGAGTACAAGGGGGATTA
>JAABSQ010000332.1 GCA_011390315.1 Desulfobacteraceae bacterium | reverse complement strand
GCTCACCGGACGGAAGATCATTGTGGACACCTACGGAGGCCACGGCAGCCACGGCGGCGGCTGTTTTTCCGGCAAGGACCCCTCCAAGGTCGACCGAAGCGCCTCTTACATGGCCCGCCACATCGCCAAAAACATCGTGGCCGCCGGCCTGGCCAAAAAATGCGAGGTCCAGATCGCTTACGCCATCGGCGTGGCCGAACCGGTCTCCATCCTGGTGGACGACCTGGGCACCGGCGCCGTTTCCAAATCCAAAATCAGAGAGCTGATCACCGAAGTATTCGACCTCAGGCCCGCCGCCATCATCGACTACCTCGACCTGTTGCGGCCCATCTACCGAAAAACCGCGGCCTACGGCCACTTCGGCCGATCCGAACCCGAGTTCACCTGGGAGAAGACCAATAAGGCCGAAGAGCTGAGAGAACGGGCCGGATTATAGAATCCACGCCCATTCATCACTAAGGTTAAGGAAAAAAACCCCGGCGGATGATCCGCCGGGGTTTTTTTATGAATTACCTTGATATGAATCTGATGAAAAAAGAATTGACAAACCAAGGGCTTAAACCATAAGACATTTGCAAAACAAGAAATTCCTTTGGAAAAGAACAAACAGAGATCGAAACTGATTAAGAACAAATCAGGAGAAAACTCATGGCCAAGATAGAAGGTTTTCGGATTAAAAACTTCAGAGTTTTAAGGGAGGTAACGCTTGGCCGTTTATGGAACATGCAACAGGACGAAACACTTACTCCAATGACCGCGGTTATAGGGAAAAATGGTGTTGGGAAAAGTACCTTATTCGATGCATTCGGATTCCTGGCGGACTGCCTGAAGTCAGGTGTGGAAGAGGCATGCGATGCCCGTGGTCGAGGAGGTTTTGAAAGAATCAGGGCTCAGGGGGAATGGGGGCCGATTGAATTCGAAGTTTACTATAAGGAAGTTGGTAATGCACGTCCGATTACCTATGAATTGATTATCGATTTGGATGAAGACAACCGACCTTTCGTTTTGAAGGAGCGACTCCGACAACGGAGAAAAGGACAAAAACATGGCCGCCCCTTCTCTTTTCTAATGCTGAATAGCGGGAAAGGGGTCGTTTGGAAAGGTGAACAAGAAGGTCGTCAAATTGATGAAGGAAAGGGTGAATTCGATCTTTTCAGGTTCATGGAATCCATTAAAGCTGGCGATGCTCAAGAAGAATCAAAAGAAACCGATGTTGTCGAACTTGAAGATAAAAGAAAGCTCGGCATTGCAACGCTGGGTTCCTTAAAACAGCATCCTAGAATTTCCGCTTTTAGAAAGTTTATTGAAGGATGGCACCTTAGCTATTTCACCCCTGATGCGGCAAGAAGTTTGCCATTGGCCGGTCCCCAAAAACATTTGAATATACACGGGGATAATTTAGGCAATGTTGTACAATTCATGGAACGCGAGCATCCTAAACGTTTTAAGGGTATTTTAAATAGAATCGCTGGAAAAATCCCCGGAATATATAAAATAGGCACAGAAAAATCGAATGATGGCAGGCTTCTTCTTCGGTTTAATGACAAGGGATTCGAGGATCCCTTTTATGCTCAACAGATGTCGGATGGCACTTTAAAAGTCTTTGCTTATCTTCTCCTATTGGAAGACCCTATTCCTCCCCCTTTTCTGTGTATTGAAGAACCGGAGAATGGGCTATACCATAAACTTTTGGAATCTTTGGCTCGAGAATTTCGTGAACATGCAACCGGCCGAAAAGGGGGATCACAAGTCTTTATTACGACTCACCAGCCTTATTTTGTGGATGCGCTTGAACCTGATGAAGTTTGGATTTTAGAAAAAAGCTCAGACGGATTTTCAATCATTCGAAGAGCAAGCGAAAATGAACTTGTAAAGAGCATGGTAGCAGAGGGGCTTCCCCTGGGGGGGCTCTGGTACAGCGATTATTTAGATCCGAGGTAACTCCATGCACTATGAAATTCTGATAGAAGATCAATCTGGAAAGAAAGCGTTGGACATTATTATTCCCAAAATACTGGGAGATGAACATACCTTTACAATTCATTCCTACAAAGGCATAGGAAGAATTCCAAAAAACTTGGGATTCAGATCCGATGCAAGCAAACGAATTTTGCTTGAACGGCTTCCTAAGCTTCTTCAGGGATACGGCAACGCCTTCAAAAAATACCCTGATAGCTATAAAACAGCCGTTGTCATTGTGTGTGATCTGGATGATAGGTGTTTAAAAATGTTCCGTAAAGAACTTTTCGATGTTCGCGATGTCTGCCATCAAAAACCTGAAACCTATTTCTGTATTGCCATTGAAGAAGGTGAGGCATGGTTTCTCGGCGATATCCCGGCAATAAAGGCGGCATACCCAAGAGCAAAGGATTCGATATTGAATTCTTATGTTAACGATTCGATTTGCGGGACCTGGGAATATCTCGCTGATGCGGTAGTTCCGGGCGGAGCACAAGCTCTTTCGAACGAAGGATGGCAGGCTATCGGAGCACAAAAATCGGAATGGTCTGAAAAAATTACCCCGCACATGGATATACGAAAGAATTCCTCCCCCAGCTTCAACTATTTCAAAAATAAGATTCTTGAAATCAGCAGGTAAGAAAGGGGTGATTTACAGCCAATCCGGCTTCAAGTGCTCATACACACGCACCAGCCCCGAGAAATCATAGACATCGGTTTCAAAATAGGGCACCTCCTGAATCATGGCCTCCGGTCCGGCGGTTTTCCGCAACTCCTGAATCATTTCCCGGTCGCTTTGAGCGAGTTTCTGAAACCGGGTGTAATTCTTCAGAAGCCGGTCGGCCAGTCCCGAATCCAGGTCGAGGGCGTCGATCAAGGCATCGCGTTCGATGTTTTCGGGATGATGGGGATGCACCCGGTTCACGATAAACCCGCCGAAAGCCATGTCGTTGGACTGAATGGTTTCAAACAGATGCCGGACCTCCCGCATGGGCGCGTGCATGGGGCCGGTGACCGCCAGGAATAAGACCTCCGGGGATGCAATCAGTTGCCGAACCGCCTGAGCCCGACGGCGAAACCCCTCGAAGAAGACATCATCCCCCAATTTGAAAAAATCCTGGATGTCTTCAAAAACCTGCGTGCCCATCAGGTTTCCGATCACCTTCTGAACGGGAAAGGTCAAAGCCCCCATCATCTTCAGCCCCCAGAAGCCGGTTTTGACATACGGCTTCATCAGCTTCCAGAGCGTGCTGTCCCCGAGCAGATTGGACAACCGTTGGGGGGCATCCAGAAAATCGAGGGCCCGGCGGCTGGGCGGGGTATCCAGCACGATCAGGTCGTATTCCCCCCGCTCGTGAATTTCATGCAGCTTTTCCATGGCCATGTATTCGTGGGAACCGGCCAGACGCCCGGAGAGGTTCTGATAATATCGGTTGTTGAAGAATCGGTCCCGCATGGCCGGGGAAGCGGCATGGCGTTCGACGATTCGGTCGAAGGCCCGCTTGGTGTCGAGCATCATGGCATAGAGTTCACCCCGGGGTGTAAGCCCCACCGCCTCGAATTTCTCCTTCGGAACCCGCTGTTCCTCATGCTGAAGCGGTCCCAGCCCCAGCGAATCGGCCAGGCGTTTGGCCGGATCGATGGTCAAAACCAGGGTTTTCCGGCCGATCATGGCCCCGAAAAGACCCAGAGTGGCCGAAACGGTGGTCTTTCCCACCCCGCCGCTGCCGCAGCAGATCAGGATTTGCGAGTGTCTGATTCGATCGAACAGGTCCATGGTGTTATTCACGCCTCCTGCCGTTGGTGCGAAAGAGAAAACTCATTGATCCGCCTTTGTTTCAAGTTCCAACTCCTGAACCAGCCGGTCGGCGATCCCTTCGATGTCGTCCCGGGAGAGCCGGTTGGAATAGACATAGGGAATCTCGATCAGGGTTCCGGCATTCTCCCCTCGAATCCGGTTTGCATATCCCTCCTGAAGGTGTCTTCGAAAGATCTGATCCCGGGCGGTTTCCAGCACCGGCCGGAGGGAGCCGGGAACGGCGTCGCCCTTTTTCAGCAGTTCCCGAACGCGGGTTTCATCCTGAGCGGTAAAGGTGGTGGGATAGACCCCGTTGACGGCCGTAACCGTCACCGCCATCTGAATATCCCCCTCCGCGGCATGGATAAACTCGATGGCCTCATTGACGGGCAGCTCCTCGGGAAGGGTCGCCAGCAACACCCCGGAACGACCCGGGTCCGAGAGCATCTCCTGGACCATTCGAAGCTGGTCGGCCAGGGGTCCCACCCGAAACATGTCCAGAACCGCCCGGGGCTGCCGCAGCAGGCTCATGCCGTGCCCGGTGGCCGGTCCGTCCACAATGATCGGGTCGAACCTCGGGTATCCGCT
>JAABSQ010000331.1 GCA_011390315.1 Desulfobacteraceae bacterium | reverse complement strand
GGTTTTATCGGGCCTGCAATCCGGCCAGGACCCTGGATTATTCCGATCCGGAGGATCGGCGGTACTATATCGATTTCACCGAGGTCCGGTCCGGGAACATGATCCGGGAATTCATGCGGACCATCACGTTTTCCGACGATCCCACCTGCCAGTTGTTCAGCGGGCACATCGGGTGCGGGAAGTCCACGGAGTTGCTGCGGCCTAAGGCGGAACTCCAGAAAGAGGACCCGCCGTTTTCAAGAGAAACCTTAGAGGAAGTCGTCAAGGAAGCCACCGACGACATCATGAGGAAGATTACCCAAGACGAGTGGGACCTTCTTCGACGAGTAGTGACCGATCAGAAAGTCGCCGGGGAGGAGGAACATGACACGTTGCTCCGCGGAATGTTCGTGTTCGAGTACCATGATCCGGACCACGGGATGTGGTATGATGCCAACCCATTGTTGAAAAACAGGCTTGCGGAATCAGGAGGTTGAAAGATGAAAACCCGACAATTGATGGAACGAATCGAGACAGACCCCAAAGTAATGACGGGCAAACCGGTTATCAAAGGGACGCGCCTGACGGTCGAATACATTTTAAATCTTTTGGGTCAGGGTGCGACAAGAGAAGAAATATTAGAAGAGTATAAAGGGCTAAAGCAGGAAGATATTCAAGCATGTCTACTTTTTGCCGCCAAATCTCTGGAAAGCACCACCTTTATGCCATTGCCGTCGGAAGCTGCTTAAATGCGCTTCCTTGTGGATGAGTGCACCGGCCCCGCGGTAGCGAAGTGGCTTCGCGAACAACATCATGAAGTGTTTTCCGTTTTTGAAGAAGCCAGCGGGCTGGATGACGACAGCATCATCCAAAAAGCATTCCATGAAAATTGGATTTTGATCACGAACGATAAAGACTTCGGGGAGAAAGTCTACAAAGAACAATATCCTCACAAAGGAGTGATCCTATTGCGCCTTGCGGATGAACGCTCTGCCAATAGAATTGCTGTTGTCCGCCGGCTCATAGAAAATTATAGCGAGAAGCTTGCTGGTAATTTTGTAGTGGCTACAGAGAAGCGGGTACGCTTTGACATAAAAAAATGATTCCATGACCCCACAAGAAACCAACGAAAAATCCCTCAACCGCCTGGTCCGGGCCATTCGTCTGTCGTCGGGAGAGTTCTCCCTGATCCTGGCGTACGCCAATTATCCGGGCTTGCGGGAGCGCATCATCGAACAGGTCAAGGCGCTGCCCGAGGACGTGCCGGAAATCCGGCTACCGACGGACGCAGAAAACATTTACGTCGTCATCCGCGAAACGGTGGGGGAGAATTCGCCGGATGCAGCCATGGTAACCGGCTTGGAATCGCTCGGGAACCCTGACTTGGCGTTCGCCAACATGAACCAGCTTCGGGAGGAGTTTCGGGGTCTGCCGTTTCCGGTGGTGTTGTGGGGCAATGACCCGGCACTGGAACGGTTTGCGCGGGTCGCGCCGGATTTCAGGACATGGGCGGGGTCTGCCACACGGTTCGAGCCTGAAGAACCTGAGTTGCTGGAGGCTCTGCGGCACAATGCTGAGCCGCTTATCGCATCGGCCATGGGAACCGACGAGAGCGTTGGCATTAAAGAACTGGATGCGTTTTTGACCTCGTTTGAGGCGGATATGGCCGAGGCCGATCTGGAAGCTTCGGATCATGCGGAACTGAACCTGCTGAAAGGGGCGCGGGCTTTTCAGGGAGGCGACATGGAAGCCGCGCTCGGGTTTTACCGTAGCGCATTTTCTCACTGGGAAAAGGCGGACGACGCCGACCGGCGGAGCGCGATCTCGCGTTTGATAGCCCGGTGCCTGGAAAAGACCGGGGACCTCGATGGGGCGGAAGCATGCTATGGTGAATGCATCGCCGGTTTTTCAGCCCATGAATCGCTCAGGGAATTCTGCGTCCGGGATTTGTGCCGGGTGCTGCGGGAGGCCGGCGACCGGTGGGACGAGCTGGAGCGGCGGGCAAGCGAGGCCGGGCTGGCGGATTACGCGGCCCTGGCCGTCGCCGCCAGGGGAACGGAACCGTCCGGGGCGCTCATCGACCGTCTGGAAGCCGCGCGGGAGGCGGGGCCCCGGGAAGACGATCCCCAGTTGTTTATCGATATTCTGGACCGCCTCCATGGGCTTTACTTTGCTGAAAAAGCATACGGAAAGGCGTTTGAGATCAAGCAGGAACGGCTGTCCATCGAGCAGCAGCTCGGGTTCCGGGCGTTTGTCGGCCCAGGCCGGGTCCGAGCCCGGCGCCGGTTTCTGGCCGACGAAACCGACGTGGCCCGGGAGATCCGGGCATCCGGCCGCCAGCGGGACGTGGATGCGCTGATGGAGCGATTGAGCCGGACGGACTGCCGCATCATTGTCCTGCATGGACCAATCCGGAGTGGGGAAAAGTTCGCTTCTGGAGGCGGGACTGGAGCCGACCATTCGGTCCAATCGCATCGACCGGCGGCAGGTGGTTCCAGTCCTGATCCGGGAGTATGGGGATTGGGCGAATGCGTTGTGCAGCCGGCTGGCGGACGCCGACGGCGCGGTGGCGCAGGGTGAAGATGAGGGCGAGGTGGCCGCCGTGCTGGCCGCGCTGAGGGAAAACGCCGATAGGCAGCGGTTGATGGTGTTGATTTTCGACCAGTTCGAGGAATTTTTTTTCATCCACCGGGAACTGGGCCGGCGGAAAGCCTTTTTCGATTTTCTTCACGACGCGTTGGATGTTCCTTATGTGAAAGTGCTGCTGTCCCTTCGGGAGGACTATCTCCATTACCTCCTGGAGGGCGACCGGTTGACGAATCTGGAGGTGGTCAACAACAATCTGCTGGACAGGAACATCCGCTACACTTTGGGAAATTTCCCGCCGAACGACGCACGGGACATCATCCAAAGCCTGACGGAACGGGGCCGCTTCCAGCCGGAGCCGGAGCTGGTGGACCGCATTGTCCGGGACCTTGCCGGCGACGATGGCCGGGTCCGGCCCATCGAAATTCAGATTCTGGGGTCGCAGTTGCAGGACCGGGGAATCACCACCCTCCGGGAATACAAGGCATTGAGCCAGGGTGAGGATTTGGGGCCTGAAGCGGTGCTGGTGGCCGGATTTCTCGATGGGGCCATCGCCGATTGCGGGGCGGAAAACGAAGACGCCGCCCTGATGGCGCTGAATTTTTTGATCGATGAAAACGGCGCGAGGATGCCGAAAAGTCGTCTCGAATTGGCGAACGATCTGAACATTCCGGAAATCGGGATTGATGATAATGGGCTCGACCTGATTCTGAAGGTTTTGGAGGGGTCGGGTGTCATCGAAAAACCGGGCGAGCGTTATCAAATAACCCATGATTATCTTGCCGAGAGGATCGGTACACCGCGTTCATCTCGTCCTTGAATTTCATATCCGAAATATAGACATCGCTGCGCACCACCTGGTCCAATGACGACCCGGCCGCTTTCAAAATGATGCCGATATTGGTCAAAATGCGCCCCGTCTGCTCGGCCACGCTCCCATGCACCGCCTTGTTCGTCACCGGATCTTCCGACGTCTGCCCGGCCACAAAAACGAGGTTGCCATATTTGATGGCCTGGGAATAAGGCCCCGGATCGGGAGCTTTTTCGGTGTAGATGACTTCTTTTTTCATCGAGATTCTCCCGCATTTCACTTCACAAACAACTTCCGCTCAAATTCCACAAACGTCTCGCACCCATCCTCCGTCACATAAATCGGCTCGCTGCACTCGAACCCGAACTTGTCGAGCCAGATGCCCGGCATGACGTGGATGGTCATGTTGGGCTGAAAAACATTCTTGTCGCCGGGACGCAAACTCACCGTATGCTCGCCCCAGTCGGGCGGATAGTTGAGGCCGTAGGCGTACCCGATGCGCGATTCCTTGACCACCTTCGATCCGGAAATGGCCGACCGCCATTTGGCCTCCACCAGGTTCCATTATGGATGTAGCAGATTTCAGTCGGGTCCGCGATCAGATGACGCGAATTTTCTGCTCCCTGTCTAAACATCTGATTAACCGGGCTTGGTTTTTACGTCGGCCATTTATCTCCATCGTCCTGAAGGTCATGATGAAATCAGCTAAAATATTAAGCAATAATATGGTTACCATTAAACAATGCAGCTTCGGTGGCCGATGTTAAAACCAAGCCCGAAAATCGAAAAAAACGGGCAAGTCGGTATCCGCCATACTGGATGCAGCGTCTCCTCTTTCGGATCTCCATGATTTATCTTCTGCGGCACGGTGAAATCGAATCCGACGGCACGAAACGGTTTATCGGCCGGACCGATCCGCCCCTGAGTGATCGGGGACGGAACCAGGCCCGCTTCTGGCGGGATGTTTTTTCAGAAACCGC
>JAABSQ010000330.1 GCA_011390315.1 Desulfobacteraceae bacterium | reverse complement strand
GCGATTGTTCCGCCGACTAGAAGATACCAGAACCGCTCGATCGGGTCGATCGGAAGCCGAACGTGGAGGAGCTTGAACGGATTCTGACCCATCAGCAGCAGAACCCCGAACCCGATCAGCACCAGAATTCCAAACCCAAGGGACCAGATTATCCCCTGCTTCAGACCCGCCGGAATCTGATCCCGAGCCAGTCCGAGATCGCTCATTCCCCGGCCCCATCGACGAAAAACCCAGATCACCAGACCCGCCTCCGCCACCCGGACCAGCCCCAATACGGCCATCGGGTAAGACCAGCCCATACCCATCAGCACCCCCGCCGCCCCTTCCAGCACAAACATTCCGGCGCAGGCGATCCCAAACGGTTTTAACCGGATACGGTCTGCCTCCATCCCAATCTCCGAAGCGCCTTGTACGCATACAGTTGGACATACCAGCGGTCTTCGCTATTCAACCGCTCCAGAATCTCCGCCACCGCCCGGCGATCTCCGCGACGCCCCAGAGCAAGGCAGGCCATATAGGCCGTATTGATTTGGGGGTCATTCAACAGTGCCAAATTGGTCTCATAGGTTTGCGCAGATCGGCTGAATTCCAGAACCCGAGCCAACCAATACCGCTCCAGCGGTTGAGGGCTTTTCGCCATTTTCCGATGGACATCGTATGGAGCGATATCGACCTTACGGACATAGAGATAGCGCAGTGCGGCTACCCGCTCCGCCGGGTCCGGGGAGGTCAGCTGATTCTTCAGGAGGTCGGGGGGGAGGCGGGGCGGCTTTTCCGGAGAAGCCGCCGAAAACAGGGTGATGCCGGCTCCGACACACAGAACCGCAGCCGCCATGGAAACCGGAAGGCGTTTTTGAAACCGGCCCTGAACCGCCCTTCCGAAAAGCCATGCGAAAAAATAAGAAGAAAGGTAGAGGATAAGATAGATGAACAAACCGGATACCGCCATCAGGGACAGAAAAGTGACCCGGCGAAAGGGGCCGAAGCGATCCACCCCCCTGGAAAAGGCTTGAAGGGTATCCCGGGGAGATTTCAGAAGCGCATCCGGGGGAACCGATAAAATGGATTTTCCGTAATGAGCGAAGATAAGCGACTCTCCATTCTGATAAATGACCAGATCAGATGCCTCGGGGGTATCGATGACCGGATAGTCCAACCGGGTCAGGGTCCGTTTAAGCTGTTCCGCCAAAGGCGGTTCAAGGTTGTCAGCCAAGTGGGCCGCACGGATCAAGTCTTGGGCCGGGGATTTAAACACCTGAGCCGGATACAGGGTGTACCGGTAATAGAAATCATTGATGGATCGCCCCACCGGATTGGTGAGCAGCAAACGGTCCCGGATTCGGGTAAACATGCCGGGGGTCATTTGATCGGCGCCCACCATCAGGAGGATCAGAATGCAGGCCGGATGAAGAAGGATTCGGCGGCCCGAGCGACCCTTCGCCGAAGCCGGCGGATGTTTCCGGGCCAGATAAAACACGCTGGGAGGAATCACCAGAAAATAGGCCGAGGCCAGCGGCGCCCATCCGTCCTGATTTACCCAGACCAGGGTTCCGGCCCAGAAAACCAGGAGTCCTGTCTGGAATCCGCGGGATTCCGGAAAAAAACGGCCCGACGCCCATGCGGCAGCCAAAGCCGCCAGGGTAAGGAGCAGACCCACGGTCAGGGTAAAGAAAAGCCCCCCGAAAAAGGCCGGCCCGAACCGGGCCAGGGTATCCATGACCAGGCGATTGGGGACGATCAGATATCCGGCCTTTTGGAGCGCAGTCAGTTTCTCCAGATAGGCGGCATTGGACAGATAGACCTGAAGGGTGGCCAAGCCCTGGGCCAGAATCAGCCCGACAATGACGGCCTGAACCCTTCTCATCCTTCTGATGGAGCGAGAATAGAGGATGACACGGGTGATTCAGGTTTCACCGATGATTTTGGAAAAGAGTTTTTGAAGGGGGCCCATTTTCAGGATTTTTTTGGACCTCAGAATATCCATGATCTTCTGGGGTTGATGGCCACCCACCACCCGGTCCCCGATGATCGTGGTCGGAAAAGTCCCGGCCGGATTGAGGACCTTGATCTGCTCCATTATTTTCTCCCGGTCCTCACCGTCCAGAAGATCCACATCCACACTCTCATACGGGACATTGTACTTGTCGAGCAGTTTCTGAAGGGCCTTGCAATGATAGCATGTGCTGAGCGAAAAAATCTCTACCGTGGTCGGTTCTGCCATGATGATTCCCTTTCCCGTGGGTGCCGTCGGATTGGTATCGAAATGAACTAAGAAAAGGCCTTGTCCATGGCCTTCTGTTTTTGTTGATTCCGCTTCAGCCGCTGTTTTTCTTCACGCTCGACCAGGGCTTCCAGTTCATCCACAAAGTAGATGTCGATCCGGTAGACGGGCGCGTCGAACTGATTGGTCTGAACGGAAAAGATGAGCACATCCCCTTTCCGCTCCCACACCAGCGACCGATTGAGGTCTCCGCCCCAGTCAAGGGTTCTCGGCTGACCGTAATTTTCCCGAAGGATGTCGATGATCTCCGGCCCTTCTCGGGCGGACCGAATGATGACCCGAAGGGGGCGGCCGGTGACATCGGCAAAGAGCAGTTCCACATAATCAAAGGGGGTTTCCCGGTTGCGCAGGTACCGATGGGTCAGGCGGGTGGCCTCGTGTTCCACGCGAATTCCGCCGGTGCTGTTCAACCGTCGGTTGATGACCGCCAGCGCCGGAAAATGCTCGGCCAAAAACCCGGTGTAATTGATCTCCAGGTCGATGGTGTTTCGGCCGGAAATACCGCCGGGACCCAGGGTCTCTTCGAGGTCTTCCCGCAGGCTTTCGGTGAGAACCGTGCCGGAGCCGACCCCGAAAAAAGTGAAACTCTCATGGCCCGCAAGCGGTCTTTGGGCCGGCTTGTCTCCGCAGGAAAACTGAAGCAAGAGTGTTATTAAAACACCCAATACCTTCAGCCTCGGTCGTACCCCCCTCACAAAAAAATCTCCTTGAAGGAAATGTGTGTCAATGTTTGATTCCAAGTCCGATACCAATACCGCTGTTGAAAAGTATCAGAAAAAATCCGGAAAAACAAAAAAATAATTACCGGGCGATTAGAGGTAATATCCCAAAAAAATAAATGACCATAAATACAGATATATAGACAATAATGCAGAATGTATCAAATTAAAACTTGACAAATTTCCCCTTTCATATGTAAGAGATTATTCATCACTCTGTTTCAGATATGACGAACATCACACGTTTCGGATCAATACCTTTCCAACCGGGATAAAAACTAAACTCTTTTTCTTTTCATCAGCGGAGCTACAGCCTCATGAAAGGTGATTTGGATCTCAGTTTTCCTGTTCATCATCTTCGCCTTTTCTGTTCCTTCCGATCTATCCGCTGTCGAGGTTCGACAATTAGGTAATGTGGACGGTACGGGCGGGGTGAATCTGGCCGATGCGGTCTTTCCCTTCGCATTGTCGTGGGGCTGCCACCGACAGGAACACCAAAAATGGAAAATGAGGTAAACGGGGATGCGAAGATCGGTATTGAGGAAGCTGTTTATGCCCTGCAATGCACATCCGGTTTAAGATCACCCGATATGATCGTCAACGGAATCATCGAGGACGCCGATTACGGCTTTCTCGCTGATGAACAGGAAGACGGCGCCGGTCTGCTCGGCGGTTCGGTTCGGATTTTAAACGGCAATGCAGCAGTACGCAGAAAAGATCTGTCTTTCCCATCTCCCCACGGGATGGGGCTCGGTTTTGAGGCGGTTTACAACAGCAGACCCATCCGGCTCAGCACCTCCGGTTTCGGATGGACCCATACCTATGATGTGTATTTGGACCCCGCCTTTGACTTGGGCGGGCTTCAGGCGGTAAAAATTGTGGATGAAACCGGACGCTCCGCCTTCTTCAGAGAAACAGCGAACGGCGGGTACGATGGGCTTTTCTATGAGCGAACCCGGCTTCAGTTCACAGGAGGCACCTATATCTGGCACCGCAGGGACGGCCGAAAATACGTCTTTTCGAATTCCGGGCGGCTTGATTGGATAGCGGATGATTTTGGAAACCGATTGAACCTCCAGTATGACCCCCAAAACCGGTTGGCCTCCGTGACCGACGCCGCTTCCGGACGGCTCCTGAATTTTCATTATAATGGAACCGGGATGCTCGACTACATCGCCGGTCCGGTGACCACCTCTGTCCCCGACGGAATTTGGGTCCGGTATGTTTACGATGGCGATCGGAATCCGTCACAGGTGGTTTACGCCGACCACTCCGGTTTTCCGTATGGTTACACCGATTCAGCAGACAGCCATAATCTCACGGAACTCCGGGATCAGGAGAATCATCTGGTTAACACC
>JAABSQ010000329.1 GCA_011390315.1 Desulfobacteraceae bacterium | reverse complement strand
GTCGGAGAAGCCATCGAAAAAATCAAACTGGTGTGGGCTCAATAGAAGTGCGTATCAGCTGAACCTGATTGTCCGGCGCATCGTTGCGGTTCATTATTTCTATTTTAGGCGGGGAGGGCTAAAGTTGGCGTTCGTCAATTTGAAAAACAAGGAAGTCCAGGCAAAAATCGTCTTTTACGGTCCGGGCCGGGGGGGAAAAACCACCAATCTGGAATACATTTACAGCAAATTCCGCGAACGCATTAAATCCGACATGGTCAGCATCAAGACCCACGGAGATCGGACCCTGTTTTTCGATTTTCTCCCCTTTGAGATCGGAAAAATCATGGGGTATGATGTTCGGATTCAATTGTATACCGTTCCCGGCCAGGTCAAATACAATGCCACCCGGCGGCTGGTGCTCAAAGGGGTGGACGGAATGGTGTTTGTAGCTGATTCTCAAAAAAATCAGAGAGAAAAAAATCTGCAATCCTTGAAAAATTTGCAGGAAAATCTCGCAATATACAAAAAATCGATATTCAGGATTCCTTTGGTATTGCAATACAACAAAAGGGATTTGGAAAAAGAGGGGATACCCCTTCTGCCGATGGAGCAGATGGAAAAAGACTTAAACAGCCAGTTGAAGGTGCCGTCCTTCGGGGCCAGCGCGCTCTCCGGTGAAAACGTCATCCCCACCCTGAAAAAAATCATTTCTTTAACCATGGCTTCATTGCAAAAGGTATTGAAATAGGAGGACGCACAATTGTCAAATGATTATGATGACGATGTAACTTTTACGGAATATACCTTTAGTGAAGCGGAACTGAACGAAATCGAAGGAATTCTGCAAAAGGAACTGATCAAGAGCGGGGTTCACAGCGTCTTGTTGATCGACATGGCCGGCAACATCATCGCCAAAGGCGACAACGGCAACTGTGACCACGATGTCTATTCTCTGGCCGCACTCGCTTCCGCCAATTTCGCCGCGGTGGATACCATGGCAAAAATTGTCGGAGAAGATGAATTTTCCCTTTTATTTCATAAGGGAGAGCAGGAAAGTATCCATTTCAGCAAGGTCCAGAGCGAATTTCTTCTGATTTCCATTTTCGGAAAAAGCGTGTCTCTGGGACTGCTTCGTTTAAAAGTAGCCGAAGCGATTGAAAAGATCAAAGCGGTCTGCGAACAGCACTGATCTCCCGAAAAAGGCTTTTCCGGGCCGAATGAATCGCGCCCGAAGGAGGGTGGCAATTGAGCGCTGATAATGAAAGCGACCTCACCGAGCAGGTCGACAGCCGGTTGAACGATCTGTTCGGAGAGGACGACGCTCCGAGTAAACCGAAGCATACGCACCAGGCAGACGACTCAGAGGATTCGATGGACGACAACACGACAAATGCCGAACTGGACACTCGTCTCGATACTTTTTTTGAAAAAGGTAAACGAACGAACAGCGATACCGGCGGGTCCGGAATCGATCCGAAAGATCTGGAGAACTCCCCCATCAAAGACCTGAAATCGGTCATCTTGTCCCTCGAATGGGAGATCACCGATCAGGTGATGCAGAAACTGGGAGAAGAGATTCGAAAATTAGAAAAGCAGTCCAAAAAAGACAAGATCGCCGTCGCTTTTCTTCAACTTCTGGGCTCCCTCGGCAAATACATCCGCAAAAAGCGCGCCGAAGCCCATCCCGATTCCATTCGACTCCTCCATTCGGTGTATGAACAGTTGGAACTGGTGATGCTGTCCAGAAACCTGAGCGATGCGGAAAAGAAAAAAATGCTGGTCGCCCAGGTCAACAACTATAAGACCCTGAAAGAGGATATCCTGGTCGCCAAAGAGGCCCCCGCCGAACCTGCCGAAATTCCGAAACCCCCTGCAAAGAAGACGCCCCGGCCCCGCGAAGAGATGGAAACCGCCCCGAAAGCCGCAGCAACCGAAGGCGGCGATTCGGAAACCCGGTTGCCCGTCGACGCAGACGCTCTTGCGACCGGTGACGTATCCGCCGTGGGCCGGGAGATTCTCAGCGCTATGGAAGAGATGAGAAAAACCATCCAGAGCGAATTCAGCGAACTCCGAGCCGAATTGAAACGATGGAGAGAAACCCGGTAATCGGCACCAGATCCTATTTTACTTTCAGGTAGTTAAAATGATCGTTTTTTGTGAGGATTGTGGGGAAAGAAATATTGTCGATCTTGAGGAGGCCAAAGAAAAAGGGACCATTCGATGCCGCGCCTGCAATGACATCCTGAAGTTTTCCATTCCCAAGGAATCGGCGCCCTCTTCTCAAAAACCCGCGCCCACCCAGTTGGAAATCCGCCAGGGGGATCACACCATCGAAATAAGCCAGACCCGACCCACCGTGACCATGGGCCGGCAGGAGCACAACGACCTGGAAGTGATCGACACCCGCGTGTCACGGAGCCATGCCCGCATCGAGTACCGCAAAGGGGAGTTCTTTCTGGTGGATCACAGCACCAACGGCACCTTCGTGATGATCAACGGCCAAAAAGGCATCAACCTGAAGCGAAACGAAGTGGCCCTGGAAGGAAGCGGGATCATCACCCTCGGACGAAAAGTCACCCCCGATTCCCCCAAAGCCATCCATTTTGTTCTGAAACCCTGATTCTTTTTCCCGACGGTTCGAATTTACGCGCCGAAGCCGTCGGGCCGGTCCGAATCAGGCGCCGGTTCTGGGTGTCTGAAGAGAAGGGTTGTCCTTGATCAGCATCGTGGAGGGATCCAGAACCAATATTCCCCCCTCGCCATTCGGCCCCCCCTTGACGGCCTTCACATGAATTTCATTTCCGTCCGGACGCAGCTCCAGGACCACTTCGAAGAGATCCGATACCTTCTTGAGCGGCGCCGGAATGTCATCGGCTTCGGCGGCGCCCTCCTGTCGATGGGTTTTCACCGTAAACCAGACCGCCACGCCGTGGTCCCGAGCCAGCCTTTTTAAAGCATCAAAGGTTTCTCGAGTGGATTCGGTAAAGGGGTACCCGTCGACCAGGATCAGCTGGGGAAAAAAGATCCCTTGCTCGGTCAGATCGGTCAGCCGCTCTTCCAGTTTGGGAACCGTAAAGCCGTCCACCTTGAAGGTCATGATGAACCGGTTGGGCAGAATCGTCTCCCACAGGGTTTCGAGTCGGCGAATGCCGTATTGCAGGGCGATATTTCTGAACACCTCCTCATACCAGAGGCAGACCTTGTCCACCGGTTCGGTCAGGCTGATGTGAAGCACATTTTTGTTGCGCAGCAGCTTATCCAAAGCCAGCTGCACAATGAAGGCCGTTTTGCCGACCCCCGCCCGGGCCATCAAGGCGCCGAATCCCCCTTTTTGCAATATATCATCGGTATCATATCCCATCAACCGAAGGGGATTGCGGCGAATAATATCCTTTTTCTGCATGTTGAAATTCCTTTCCTTAAGATAAATGACCTTGGCCGGGAAAGACGTCGGTTCATCCTTATGCCACATTCTTCTTTTCTTCAGCCGCCTTTTTCAACAGCTCTTCGGAGATGCTCTGGGGCACCTGTTTGTAGGCGGCGAATTCCATGGTGAACTGGGCCTTTCCCTGGGTGGAGGACCTTAAAACCGTGGAGTAGCCGAACATTTCCGAAAGCGGCACCTGGGCCTCGATCACACACATGGGACCTTCATCCTGGGTACCGACGATGATGCCCCGGCGCTGGTTCAGTGAACCCATGACCGCGCCCTGGAATTCGGTGGGGGTTTCCACCACCACCTTCATGATCGGCTCATGGATGACCGGTTTGGCTTTGGCGTAGCCCTCCAGAAACGCCCCCCGGGCCGCGGCCTGAAAGGCCATGTCGGAAGAGTCCACCGCATGGGAGGAGCCGTCGTTGACCACCACCTTGATGCCGGTGACCGGAAGCTCCATTTTCGGCCCCTTGTCGAGGCAATTGCGAAACCCTTTTTCCACCGCCGGAATAAACTGGGTCGGAATCGACCCGCCGGTGACCTTGTTCTCGAATTCAAATTCCACTTCGGCGGGTTCCATATAACCGGCCACCCGCCCGTACTGACCGGAACCGCCGGTCTGTTTCTTATGGATGTAATTGAATTCAGCCATCTGGGTGATGGTCTCGCGATAGGCCACCCGCGGCTGGCCGGTGGTGACCGATGCGCTGTACTCCCGACGCATTCGTTCGATATAGACATCCAGATGGAGTTCCCCCATGCCTGAGATGATGGTGTCCCCGGTCTCGTCGTCCACATAGGTTTTGAAGGTCGGGTCCTCTTTGCAGAACCGGTTGAGGGCCTTGGACATATTGATCTGGGCCTTGTTGTCCTTGGGGACGATGGCCAGAGAAATCACCGGCGCCGGCACATACATGGAGGTCATGGTCAGGCTGGAGCCGGCCGC
>JAABSQ010000328.1 GCA_011390315.1 Desulfobacteraceae bacterium | reverse complement strand
AAGGGGCTCTCCTGGAATGAGGAAATCGACCGGGGAATCGCCGCAGCCTTTTCCGCATCCGGACTTTCCGTCGATCTTCAAACCGAATACATGGACACCAAACGGATCATCGATCCGGTGTATCTGGTCAAACTGCACGATATCTATGCCTATAAATTCCGGAACCGATCCTTCGACGTCGTTCTCTGTTCCGACAACAATGCCTTTGATTTCCTTTTGAAATACGGAGAGGACCTGTTTCCCGGCACACCGGTGATCTTCTGCGGCATCAACAATTTCCGACAGGAGCTGATCCAAGACCATCCCCTCTACACCGGGGTGCCGGAGGCGGTGGATATCGCCGATACCCTCGATGCGGGATTGAAACTGCATCCCCATGCCCGGTATGTGGCCGTGTTCGGAGACGGTTCCCCGACCTTTCACCTGAACAAGGCAAAGCTGATGGAGATTCTGCCCCGTTACGACGACGTTTTCAGCTTACTGATCTACGACGATCTGCGAATCGGCGACATCGAAAAACAGGTGCGGGTATTGCCGGAAAACAGCATCATTCTGCTGATCTCCACTCTGCGGGACGAAAAAGGAAACCTGATTTCCTTCGAGCGGTCGGCCGAACGGATGTCGGGATTCGCCGAGGTTCCGGTCTATGGATGCTGGAATTTTTTCCTGGGGCACGGCATTGTGGGCGGAAAGCTGATCAACGGGTATTCCCAGGGGAAAACCGCGGCCGAAATGGCCCTGAAGGTTCTCAGGGGAACCCCGGTGGCCGAGATTCCGGTGGTGGAAGACATTCCGAACCGGTACATGTTCGATTACGCGCAGCTGACCCGTTTCCAGGTTTCCATGGATGCCCTGCCCGCCGGCAGCCTGGTCATCAACCGCCCCGATTCTCTCTATTCGGTCAACAAGAAGCTGTTCTGGCTGGCGGGCGGGGGCGTGCTGGCGCTGCTGGCGGTTATCTTTTTTCTGACCGCCAACATTGTTCATCGAAAACGCGCTCAGGAGGCCCTGAAAGAAACCGAGGAGAAATATCGCTCGGTGATTCGAAATTCCCTGCACGGGATTGCGCTGTTGCAGGGGAGTCCGCTCTGTTTCATTCTGGTCAACCCGGCGGTGACCGAGATCTTCGGCTATTCCGCCGAGGAGATTCTGGCCTTTTCCGCCGAAGACATGTGGATCATGGTTCATCCCCGGGATCGGGAGATGGTGAAGCAGCATTTTTTCGCCCGGCTCGCCGGTAAGAATCCGCCGGCCCGGTACACCTTTCGGGCCCTGCGAAAAGACGGCGCGGACCGCTGGGTGGAGGTCTCGGCCAGCCGGCTGGAAGGGTACGCGGGGGGTATCACCCAGGCGATCTTCATGGACATCACCGACCGCATCAACGCGGAAAAGGCGTTGCGGGAGAGCGAGCTCAAATTCAGAACCCTGTTCGACGCCTCCCCCCAGGGCATTCTGCTGACCGAGGTGGACACCGGCCGGATTATCGATGCCAACCGGGAGTTCTGCGAGGCCACCGGATTCAACCGGAAGGATGTGATCGGAAAATCCGCCATCGAATTGGGGCTGTTTACGACGGAGGACCGGCAGCAGGTAATCGGCATTCTACAAGAAACAGGGGAGGTTCGCGGTCTGGAAATGACCTTTTCCCTGGGAAAGCGGGGCTCCATTCCCACCCTGGTCTTTACCCGAATGGTTTACCTGGAAAACATTCGGTTTCTGCTTTCCATCATCGTGGATATGCGGGCCCAGAAAAAGGCCCGGGCGGAAAAAGAGGCGCTTCAGGAAAAGCTGGCCCGGTCCAAAAAGATGGAGGCCCTCGGTCTGTTGGCAGGCGGGGTGGCCCATGACCTGAACAATATTCTGTCGGGGATCGTCAGCTATCCCGAACTGCTGCTGACCAATCCCGATCTCGGGGAAAAGGAGCGCCGGGCCCTGCGGGTGATTCAAGAATCCGGCATGCGGGCCGCCGCGGTGGTGGGGGACATGCTCACCGTCACCAGAGGCGTGGCCGGCGCCAGGGAGATCCTGAATCCCAATGCGCTGATCGAAGACTACCTTGGCTCGCCGGAATTCGCCGAACTGAAGGGGCGGCATCCCCGCATCGACTATCGGACCGACCTGGCTCCGGATCTGTTCAATATCAGCGGATCGGCCCTTCACCTTCGTAAATCGCTCATGAACCTGGTCATCAACGGCTCCGAGGCCATGGCCGCGGCGGGTCCCCTGGTGCTGCGCACCCGAAACCAATATGTGGACCGCCCATTGAAAGGATACGACGAGGTCCTGGCCGGGGAGTACGTGGTGATCGAGGTTCGGGACGGCGGATCGGGAATTTCTCCGGAGGACCTGGACCGGATCTTCGAACCTTTTTACACCAAGAAAGTAATGGGCCGAAGCGGCACCGGTCTGGGGCTGGCGGTGGTCTGGAATACGGTTCAGGACCACGGCGGATATATCAATGTACACAGCGATGAAAACGGCGCCGCCTTCGAGCTGTATTTTCCGGTCAGCCGGCGCCGGATCGAGGAAAAAGGGGCGCCCGTTCCCCCGGCCGATTACCGGGGAAACGGGCAGCGGATTCTGGTGGTGGATGACGAAGAAAGCCAGCGGGAGATCGCCTGCGAGATCCTGACCACCTTAGGATACCGGGCCGAGGCCGTGTCCGGCGGCAAGGAGGCGGTCGCCTATGTGAAAAACCATCCGGTGGATCTGGTGGTTCTGGATATGGTAATGGCCCCCGGTATCGGGGGTCGGGAAACCTACGCGGAAATCCTCAGGATATATCCGGACCAGAAGGCGATCATCGCCAGCGGATATTCAGAATCCGAAGAGGTTTATGAGACTCAACGGATGGGAGCGGGCCGCTATATCAAAAAACCCTATACCCTGGAAAACATCGGAATGGCCATTCGGGAAGCCTTCCGGGGGTGGCCGAAACGGTGATCATGGTCGCTACCGGTTTTTCATCGCCCGGGATATCTCCTCCAGAGCCCGGTCCACATCGGATCGGGTAACCGGATGATGGGTGACCGCCCGAAGCCGAACCGGGCCGACCGGGAGAACGCGCACTCCCCGCTCCTGAAGCCGATCCGCCAATTGGGCCGGGGTCATTCTTTTTTCGATCAGATCGAAATAGACGATGTTGGTCTGAAACCGGTCGGGATCGGTGGCGATGCCCTCAATCCCGGCCAGCCCCTCGGCCAGCCGCCGGGCATTGGCATGGTCTTCGGCCAGCCGGTCCACCATCTCGGTGAGGGCCACCATGCCGGCGGCGGCGATCACCCCGGCCTGGCGCATGCCGCCGCCCAGCAGCTTGCGGGCCCGGCGGGCCTCTCCTACGAATTCCCGGCTTCCGCAGACCAGAGAACCCACCGGTGCGGACAGCCCCTTGCTGAGGCAGAAGGAGATCGAATCGGCCGGTCCGGACAGCTGCCGTACATCGATACCCAGGGCCACGGCGGCGTTGAAGATGCGGGCCCCGTCCACATGAAGTTTCAAGCCGTGCCTGCGGGCCAGGGATGCCGCTTCGGACATGTATTCCGGGTCCAGCGGAGCGCCGTCGCACCGGTTGTGGGTATTTTCCAGGACCAGCAGCCGGGTGCGGGGAAAATGGACGTTTTCGGCCCGAACCGAGGCTTCCACCGCCGTCAGGTCCAGGCTGCCGTCGGGTTGATTGGGGATGATCCGCGGGTGAATGCCGCCCACCGCGGCCGATCCGCCCTGCTCGTAGTGGAAAATGTGGGACTGGTCTCCGAGGATCATCTCCTCTCCCCGGCCGCAGTGGGTCAGCTGACAGACCAGGTTGGCCATGGTGCCGCTGGAGACGAACAGGGCCGCCTCCTTGCCGAGGCGCTCGGCGGCCAGTTCCTCCAGCCGGTTGACGGTAGGGTCTTCGCCGAAGACATCGTCTCCGACCTCGGCTTCCGCCATGGCTCGGCGCATGGCGGATGTCGGATGGGTGACGGTATCGGATCTCAGGTCGATCATCTGCATGGGTGTGCTCCTTAAACGAAAACCCCTTCCCGGTATGCCGGGAAGGGGATCAATGAATCGAGTGTCAGGCCTTTTTGAAGATCAGCATATAAATCCGGCCTTCCAGAAAGATGTGCTCCAGTTCGTATTCCCGGCCCTGGACCAGGTCGAAGACCACCCAGGCGTCCGATTTGTCTTCGCCGTGAAGGCCGATGCGGACGTTCTGAATGAGTTGGCCGTTGACCACGTTTTTGTGCCGAATGTCCCGGCTCAGGCGGGTGTTCGGGAAGTTGCAGACCACCCGGGTCGGACCGGTTTTGGTGAAAAAAGTCTTCGGCGGTTTCGGACCGTCGAAGACGAAATAGGCCTTTTCTTCCGAGCCCTTGCCCGACTCGATGCGGATCGCCTGCAGCTGATGGGTTTTCTGTGCAGCCTGCTGCTCC
>JAABSQ010000327.1 GCA_011390315.1 Desulfobacteraceae bacterium | reverse complement strand
AAAGACCGGCCGCTTCACCACCATCCCCAACCATCCCGGCGACATGCCTGAGGGTACGCTGCGGGCCGTTTTGCGCCAGGCCGGCATTGAACCGGACGATTTTCTGAATACAAAATAAAATAAGAATACCGCCGCTTGAGACCTGCCCGGCCGATTGGCCTGGCATGGTCTCTTGCGCCGTCCGGCCCAGGGCACACACCCCAATTTCATTTTCACTGACCCCTTCCGATAAGTCGAATTATAAATCATCAGGGCAAGGCCCAAGGCAGGCCCTGAGGCATTAGTCGTAGTAAGTTACCCTCAAGTCTGGGACAGGGTCATCAGTTAAGCCCCAAGGATCAACAAAGTTGACCGGATTATTCTGCACATACGCAAACAGATTGATCCCCCCGGCCAGCCCGATCGGATCCGGCCGCAGACACCGACCGGTCTCCGGGTCGTAATACCGGTGCAGGCTGTTCCAGCATTGTCGGTGATCGATTCCAGAAGATTCGAATCGGTGTAGGTATAAATGATCTCCCGGGTTCCGGACAGGGTGATCCGGGTGAGCCGGCCGGCATTGTCGTAGGTATAGCCGGTGGTGAGCCCCGCCGTGGTCTTGGAAGTCATCCGGCCCATGCCGTCGTAGCCGAAGGTGGTCGCCACACCGTTGGCGTCGGTCACCTGCTCCGGCTTTCCGAACCCATTGTAATTGCTGAAGGTGGTGGTCTGGTTTTCGGCGTTGGTGACGGTGTGCAGATAGCCGCCGTCGACGGCCGGATAATAGGTGAAGGTCACCGGGTCGGTCACGTCGGTGCGCGGACCGTCGATGGAGGTCATCCGGCCGAGGCCGTCCCGGGTGAAAGTGGTGGTCCGGGCATCGGCAGTGCCGCCGGCCTCGGTCAAGGTCGGGATGTTGAAACCTCAAATTCCACCGGAAGGCTTGTTTTTCATATATTCGGCGCATTGGTCGAGTTTGAGCGCAATCCGATCCGGGATCGGACAAGCGCCGGGCCTACCGCGGCAAGAGCAAGGGGCAGAAAGGGAGGGCGGCCGAAAGCCCTGACCACCCCACGGCCAGAAAAACGCCTATATGATCCTGAAATTCACTTTCAGCGCCATCGATACGGAAACGCTTGTAACGCCAATGAGGGCTTTCATGAAAGCGTGATGACCAGTACGGATTTATTCAATATGTATAGGAAATTATAAAAAGGAGTTTCCAATTTACTGAAATTATGATACATTACCAACTCAGCATGAAGTTTGTATCAATAAAATCAATATTTCAAGATCATTGGAACATAGTAATTGGAACATAGTATATGTTGAACTATCAGGTAAATATTCACCTGAACATCGGGTTTCAATCATAGAAATCGAGGGAGATCACTTCTATCAGGAATGCCCCCGCGTTATCCGAATCATGGCATTGCGCAGAATGGTCGATATTTCCACCGTTTCACGAACGTTCATAAAAATAAAACTGCAAAGCGTCGTCAATTTCCGAAGGCTGTCGCGGGCCATGGTGATCAACGGGCGGGCGGTTGTTTTCGAAAACCGCTTTTGTTTGAACATACATTAGGAAGCATGAATCGGATCAGGTTCGCATCGATCATTTTTATCCCGATTTTTGCAACGGCGCTTGCCGGCGATGCAGGCAGTGTAACATCCGCCGCACCCCCCTTGATCCTGAAACAGGGCATAGACGAATTCCGCCCCGGAACACATTTCGAATTCCTTCAAGATCCGACCGGCGATCTGACCGTTCAAAACGTCGCAAACGGGACATGGGCGAAACGTTTCGAACCCAATCCCCAGCCCATGCCCAACCCGGGGTATCCGGACGGCAGCGTCTACTGGGCTCGTTTTCAACTGGCTAACCACGACCACCCGTCTTCGCATTGGTATTTGATGATTGATTTTCTTTTCATCAACGACGTTCGTTTGTATGCTCCAATGGCAAACAGCGGCGGCTATACGGAACATCGAGCTGGGAATTTGATCCCCATCCACCGGCGCGAAATATCCAGTCCATATCCGACGTTTCGATTAAAAGTGCAGCAAGGCGAATTACGAACGTTTTACCTGAGGTTCGAAAACGAACAACTTCTCTTTCTGCCTTTGCTCCTGTTTTCCGACACAGCTTACGCCGCGCACCACAGTACTCGCGACGCGGTGCGCTATGCTTTCTATGGCGTGCTCCTGTTCATGGCCGGATACAATCTGGTCGTCTTTTTTATGCTCAGGGAGGCCGGCCACATCTGGTTTTTCGCTTTCTTAGCCGCTTTGGCCCTCACACACGGACTTTCTGAAGGCGTGATCCAGCCCTTTTTCCCTTTCGCCCATCGGTGGCTCACTATCCGGGGGGTTTTCTTCGCTTTCGGGGCGCAACGTATATCCGCCCTGATTTTCGGCGTCGAATTTCTTCAAACACGAAAACGAACGCCTTTATGGCATCGGGCTTTTTTGACCATAATCGCGGCGAATGTAGTATTTATAGCATTCACGCCGCTGTTGTCGCCCGGTTGGCTCGGCCTTCTCTCATTCGGTTTCAGTCAGGCCAATTTTGTCCTTTTTATCGGCGCGAGCGGCGCGCTTTGCCTGAGAAAGTTTCGGCCCGCCTTCTACTACCTTTTCGCCTGGCTTTCGACCGTGTTGATCGTCAGTCTCATGTTTCTGGCGCGACTCGGATGGATAGACAAACTGGCCTGGATCGAAAACAGTTATCCCGCAGGAATCGTCTTGATGGTGTTTCTTATTTCCCTGGCCCTGGCGGATCGGGTTGCCGTTTTGAAAAAAGAGCGGGAAGCGGCTCAGGCAAAGGTATTGGAAGCTCTGTCCAAAAACGAGCGACTGGTGCGAGAACAGAACATCCGTCTGGAAAAGGAAATCGCGGAACGGACCGCTGACCTGTCGCGGGCGAAAGAAGCCGCTGAAACCGCCAATCGGGCCAAAAGCGAGTTTGTGGCCAATATGAGCCATGAGGTCCGAACTCCTATGCACGCCATTATCGGCTTAAGTGATCTGGTTCTGCGAAAACGGCCCCCTCCAGGCAGCCTACAGGATCTGATTCAGATAAACCACTCGGCCCGGTCCCTGTTGAGGTTGCTTGACGATATCCTGGACCTGGCCCGCATCGAATCCGGCGGTTTAAATATTGAATCCGCGGCCTTTGACTTACACAGAGTACTGGAAAGCATGGAAACGCTGACTCGCATGAAAGCCGGGGAAAAAGGCCTTTCGATTTCCACGCGCGTGGCTCCGGATGTACCCGGCCGCCTGGTGGGCGATCCGTTCCGCCTGCGGCAGGTGCTGCTGAATCTGGTCAACAACGCCATCAAGTTTACGGAATCCGGGGAAATTCATATTCATGCGGCCCTAAAAGCTTCATCCGACAATAAACACCTTCTCGCTTTCACCGTCGCGGACACGGGAATCGGTATCCCGGAGGCTGAACTCCCCTATCTGTTCAACCACTTTACCCAGGCGGACGCCTCCACCACACGGGAATACGGGGGCAGCGGCCTGGGGCTGGCCATCTGCAGGCAACTGGTGGGGATGATGAACGGGGAGATTCATGCGGAAAACCGTCCGGAGGGCGGGAGTATCTTCACATTTACCTCAGAATTCGGTTCAGGTGAGGATATGCCGCTGGAAACGAATCCTTTTGGCGAAGACGGGAAGGGACGGAATTTCGATATGCCCTTTGAGGCGGACGCCATTGGCGCGCAAGCGCCGGCAGCCGCGTACGGGGCGAAGATTCTGCTGGCGGATGATAATGCCATTAACCGCCGGATCGCCCTGGAAATTTTGGAGACAGCGGGCTTTGTCGTGGAAACGGTAAAATCCGGCCGACAGGCGGTGGCCGCGGTGGCCGGCTCCGCTTATGATCTGGTGCTGATGGATATTCAAATGCCGGAAATGGACGGCTGCCAGGCGGCTGAACAAATCCGCGCAGCCGGTCATAAGACGCCCATCATAGCGCTCACGGCCCGAACCATGGCCGGTGAACGGGAAAAATGCCTGGGCGCCGGCATGAACGACCACATCAGCAAGCCCTTTGAGCCAGGTCAATTTCTGGATGTTATCGTTTCCTGGCTGGCTTCCGCGGACCCTGACGAGTCTGAACAGCAGGCGGTTTCTCTTTCCAGCCGGACGCCGGCCGGCGGTGATCCGCCGGAAAATCCGTCAGGGATCGATTTTGCATTGGGGCTGAGACGGGCCAATCATAATCAGGCCCTGTACGGCCGCCTTTTGATCCGTTTTAGTGAGGAATACCGGGAGGTGGTCCGGATAATAAAAAACCATTTATCCGCGTCCGACCCGGAAGCCCTCCGGCATATCGCCCATTCATTAAAAAGCAATGCCCACAGCCTGGGCGCCGTTGGTTTAGGGGAGGCCGCCGCTGACCTGGAGCGGCTGTTCGCCGATGATCCGCCCTATGACGCGGCGCCGCTTCTGGAACGGGTGGAAACACATCTGGAACAGGCGCTG
>JAABSQ010000326.1 GCA_011390315.1 Desulfobacteraceae bacterium | reverse complement strand
GTGGAGGTGATCTCTTCCACACCGGGCACCGTGGCGACGATCTCCTCCACGATGCGGGTCACCAGCCGCTCCATCACCTCGGGGCTGGCCCCTTCGTATTCGGTGCTGACGGAGACGGTGGGCAGCTCGATCTCCGGCAGCAGATCGATGCGAAGCCGGCTCAGGGAGACGATGCCGATGATGACCACCATCAGGGTGACCATGGTGGTGAACACCGGCCTGTGAATGCTGAATCCCGGAAGATCCATGGCGCTACCCTTCCCGGTCCGTGAGGGCGGTGTCCGAGCCGGTATCGGGAATGGTGATGGACGAGCCGTCCTCCACCAGCTGCTGACCCAGTACGACGACCCGGCCGGAGAGGCCCTCCCCGGTCACCTGCACCCGGTCTTGGTTCCGAATGCCGATCTCGACCTCCCGCCATGTCACGGATTGTTCCTCTTCATCCACCACAAACAGACCGGTGCGGTCGTTCCGGGTGGTCAGCGCCTCGAAGGGAACGATGACGGCGTCGGGAACCCGCTCCAGAACCACGGCGGCCTGGACGAACATGCCGGGCTTGAGGCGTCGGTCTCCGTTCCGGATGGTCAGCTCCACCCGGGCCTGGCGGGTGGCCCGGCGGAATACCGGGGCGATCCGGGCGATGCGGCCCTGGAAGATTTCATCGGGATAGGCGTCGGTGGCCAGAAAAACCGGCTGACCCTCATTCAGTCGGGCGTAATCCTTTTCGGTCACGAAGACCACGGCGGTGATCGGGTCGATCTCCACAATGGACAACAGCCCCGCATTGGCGGCCACCGTATCCCCCTCATCCACCAACCGCTCGGCCACCACCCGCCGGTCGTTCCCGCCGGTCCACCCGGCGGCGACCCGGGTATAGCCCTGCCGGATCCTGGCCGATTCCAGAAAGGCCTCGGCTTTGGTCACCTCGGCCCTGGCCACCGCCAGACGGGCGGTCCGGGCCAGCTGATCGGACTTGGCCTGGTCGAACTGCGACTCTGAGGAGATCCCCTTTTGACGCAGTTTTTCCACCCGGTTCAATTCCCGGTCGGCGATCTCCAGCGCGCTTTGGGCCTCGGTCCGGTTGGCACGGGCCACAGCAAGCTCGGCATCGGCTTGGGCCACCGCCTGGACGTATTCGGCATTGTCCAGCTCCGCCACCACCTGCCCGCGGGTGACCGTATCCCCGATATCCACCGCCAGCCGTTCGATCCGGCCGCTCACCTTGGGCGCCACCACCATCTGGGCCTTCGGCTCCAGGGTGCCGCTGAAGGTGCGCCGCCATTCCATGGGGCCGACCGTGATCGGCGCCACCTCCACCGGGGCGGCCCGGGGTCCGCCGCCCCGTCTTTCAGGGCCGGTCTCTTCCTGAAGCCGGCTGTAGACGGCGCTGCCCAGGCCCAGTGCCGTTCCGATCAGGATTACAGCCAAAATGAGGTTCCTCTTTTTCATGAACACTTCAACTTTCTTTCGGCATCAAACCGGTAGGAATTGACCAGACGGAGATGGGTTCTCATCCGCTTCGGTAAAGAAAAGATCACATATATCATTTCCCTTGACGTTTTGCCTTTCTTTTTCGGTATTCTTCCCGCATTTTCTCCAGCTCCCGGACCTGCTCGGGATTCAGTTCCGTTTTCATTTCGGCCACCCCTTTCTCCAGCACTTCCTTCATTTCTGAACGGTGCCGCTGATACAGAGCCCGGGCTTCGGTTTCGATGCCCTGAACGATTCCGGTGATCTTTTCCTTCTGGGGGTCGGTGAGGTCGAGCTTTCCGGATAGCTTTTCCATGATATACCGGGTTTTGACCACCGGGTCCCGCTTGAACAGCGGATGCTTGTGCTTGATGTACATCGCGCTGGTCAGTGCCCCGACCAGAACGCCCGATGCGAAAATGAGGGATACACCGGCAATCAATTTCCACCTTTTCATAGTTTACCCTTTTTTACAGCCGATCAAGCCTTGGATTGATCTGCGTAGGATGCGCTCATTCCAGGTCAAGAAACGCATAGGCATCTTCGAGTTCATAGGAGAAGAGCCGAAACACCTCCGCATCGCCGACCATGTCGAAATTGGAGAGGGCAATGGACAGAATCAGAATCATGGCCAGGGTGACCGGCGCCAGACGCCAGACGAATGGTTCGAAAAACGATGCAAATCCCTGCCGGACCGGCGCCGGGGCCAGGCCGCGGATGCGATTCATGGTCTGTTGCCCCCAAAGATCGCTGATCGGGATGTCTTCTTCTTCCCGATAGGTGATCCGGAACAGCTTCTTGAGTATGTTCCAATCGAGTCGGCCTGCCATGTCAATCCCTCCTGATGCGGGTGAATATTTTATGCAGCTTTTTGCGCGAACGAAAGGCCCGGACTTTGGTATTGGTGACGCTCCATCCGAGCAGATCGGCCGCTTCTTTTATGGAAAGCCCTTCCAGGTGGATCAATTTCACCACCATCCGGTCTTCAGCCGAGAGCCGGGCCAGGGCATGGTCCAGAAGCTCACGGGCTTCCCGACGGCGGCCCAGGGCCTCGATATCGGCCGCCGATTCAAGGGAAACGGCCTGATCGAACCATTCGAGTTGCTTTTCAGACAGGCGGCTCATGGGGATTTCTTTTCTTCGGTACCGCTTTCGCCAATAATCATAACAGGTTCGAACGGCGATGGCCGACAGCCACTGTTTGAAGCTGTCCGCCCGGTGGAAATTGTGCAGCGACTGATAAGCCCGGACAAAGGTTTCCTGCGCAATTTCTTCCAACCGGTCCCGGGGAAGGTGTTTTCGAACCACGGCGAACACATGCCCTTCATATCGACCGAGGATTTCGGCAAAGGCTTCCGGATCACCATTCAGAACCCGCTGAACGATCTCCATATCCGATGGGATGTCCGCTGTCCGTTCCGGCAACTGTTTCTTTTCCGCGATCCGAGTCAAAAATATCGCTCCGGCGATTCGAAACGTGTGAATCCGTTCTGATCCGCTTCCTTATTCACCTCTGTCATTCCTGCCCGTTTTCGGGATCTGTAGGGTTTAGTCGTGGACCGGGATGAAATGGTTACAAAAAAAATCTGTCGGCAGGCCATCATAATCATCCTTTGAATTGTTTTCAGCATCTGGATTTCGAAGGGAGTGTTAGGAAAATGGCTTTACGGAAAAAGGAATTGATGCTTATAAACACCCGTGTCGGATAAAAACCAGATCTATGGGCTCACACCAAATCATCTTTGAAAAAAACGCTCCGATTGACGGTTCAAACTATTGAAGGAAAAAATGAATGTCCCCTGAAACCCACTCTCAAATGGCCGGCTTCATCTGGTCCATTTGCAATCTGCTTCGAGGCCCTTATAAACGCAACGAATACCGAAAGGTGATCCTGCCGCTTACTGTTCTTCGCCGGTTCGACTGCATTCTGGCGCCGACCAAAGCGGAGGTCCTCAACGTCTATCCGACCCTCAAGGGCAAAAGCGAAAACATCGTTCGGCCCATGCTCTGCCGGATCACCGGGGCTCAGTTTTACAACCATTCCAAGCTCGATTTTCCCCGGCTTCTGGACGATTCCAATCAGCTCGCCATCAACCTCAACAGCTACATCAACGATTTCTCTCCGAATGTCCGCCAGGTGATGGAGCGGTTCGATTTCAGCCAGCACATCCTTCGGATGGCGGAGAAAAACCTGCTGTTCGAGATCGTCAGGAAGTTTGCCTCAGTGGACCTCTCCCCCGAGCGCATCGACAACATGCAGATGGGCTACATCTTCGAAGAGCTCATCCGGATCGGGGCGGAGCAGGCCAATGAAGAGGCCGGGGAGCACTTCACCCCCCGGGAGGTCATCTGGCTGATGGTCAACCTGCTGCTCTCCCATGAACCCGATCTGGCCAGAAGCCACATCGTCAAAACGATCTACGATCCGGCCTGCGGCACCGGGGGCATGCTGTCTCTGGCCAAGCATTTCATCCGGATGTACAACGCCGAGGCCACCCCGATCCTGTTCGGGCAAGACTGGAACGACGAGGCCTACGCCATCTGCAAGTCGGACATGATGATCAAAGGCGAAGACGCCGACAACATCAAACTCGGGGACACCTTTTCCGGCGACGGGTTTCCCGACCTCTCCTTCGATTACATGCTCGCCAACCCGCCCTTCGGGGTCTCATGGAAACAGCTTCAGCGGTTCATCGAGCAGGAATACAAGACGCTCGGATACGACGGCCGGTTCGGGGCCGGACTGCCCCGGGTCAATGACGGGGCCCTGCTTTTTCTCCAGCACATGATCTCCAAGATGCGGCCGGCAGAGAAAGGCGGCAGTCGAATCGGGATCATTTTCAACGGATCGCCGCTGTTCACCGGCGATGCCGGTTCGGGCGAATCCGAAATCCGGCGGTGGATCATCGAAAACGACTGGCTGGAAGCGGTGGTGGCCATGCCGGATCAACTCTTTTACAACACCGGGATTTCCACCTACACCTGGATCGTCACCAACCGCAAGGCGGAT
>JAABSQ010000324.1 GCA_011390315.1 Desulfobacteraceae bacterium | reverse complement strand
CCACGACGGCCCTTTTCCCCTGTCGGGAGGCGGCAAACGCCGCCCCGGCAGATTCACCTCGTTGCGGTAGTCCGCCCGGGCCAACGAGCCGCGAACCGTCAGGGTCAGGCGGGCATCGGCCAGCCATTCCATTTGGCCGCCGATCAGAAAACGATCCTGCTCGTCTTCTTTCACCAGTTCATCCCGGTACGCGAGGGCCTGAATGAAAAGGCCGGGACGCAGCCGATCCTGAAAGGCCGAAAAGCTCAAATCCCCGCCGGCCAGGATCTGATAATAAT
>JAABSQ010000323.1 GCA_011390315.1 Desulfobacteraceae bacterium | reverse complement strand
CCGGTTCATATTTTCGGGAAGCGACTGGTTGAGTCGGATTCTGTATCGGGCGAAGCCGGACCCCTCTCCGCCTGAGACTTCCGCGGCGTTGTCATCATAGCCGATCCCGGCTTCAACAGCCGTATCCAAAGCCTGAACATTCGGGGCGGTTATCAATCCGCACAGAATCAGAACAGCAAGGAGATATCGATTTCCCATAAAAGCTTCGCCTTTTTGCTTTCTCTATCCGTTTGCTTTTGAACATCCATTCTCTACTGACATAAGGCCAAGCAGATTCTGAGTCAAGGCGCAAAAGTTGAAAAAGGAAGTTCCCCGTGGGGAAACTCCCTTTCAAATGCATATATCCGGTTGGGATTAGTCTATTTCAGGCAATTCATTCTCTTCTTCATATTCGTCGTAGTCATCGACATACGGACAATTGTGATGCATGAACCCTCTTCCGGCAAAGGCCGGTCCTCGCCATAACGGGGCGCCGGTTTCAGAATCACGAAGTTCCACAGTCAAATTCTCTTCGATTGCAACAGCGGTGGCGATAATTTTTGAGCTTCCATCGCTGAAGGTGACTTCATAGCCAGTCACGGTAATACCCTCTCCAACCGCGGGCCGGTCAACTTCAATCTCATTCCAATACCGAATCGGTCCAAGGCCGTATACCCGGACCATACCTTCATCTCCCATGTCGAGTTCTATGCCGTTTCCAAAATATCCCGCATCAGCAATCACCCCCGCCACGGTTACCGCTTCGCCGTCAAGGATGTTCATAAAAGGTCCGGTTCCATTCTGAAGCCCTTGACCATTGAACCGGCCATTTTCGCCGAAGCGTCCCTGGTAGCCTTCCGGGTTCGATCCCCCGCTGTTCGGACCGGTCCCGTCGTTACTCGGATCCAGACAGACGCCCGCGCCCTGTCCCATGCCCCTGCCGTTGCCGGCCATTGCGGTTCCGTAAACGATCAGTCCCAAACTCAATGTAATGATTAAAACGGTGATTCCCTTGACTGCTTTCATGTTTTTCATCTCCTTTTTTGAAATTCATTTTTTTCAAGCGGGAGCGCTTCTGCGCCCCCGGTACCCAGAATTCTGATCCTGCATTCTTCTTTCAGGAATTGATGCAGGTGCCGCTTTTCTTTCCATTGCCGGTGCCGTCCTGAGGGCCTGATCCGGTGCCGGCGCCGTCGCCGGCGCCGTTCCCGCTTCCTCGGCCGCCGCCGTTTCCATTTCCGTTCCCGCCGCCGCCATTACCGCCGCCATTTCCACCGCCATTTCCACCGCCATTGCCGCCGCCGTTTCCGCCGCGGGTCAGAAAGAGGGCTTCATCGAGACCTTGTGTCGCATCGGGAATCGGGCAATCCCCCCATCGAGAACCGTTTCCGCTGCCGCTTCCACTGCCGCTTCCGTCGCCGTCGCCGTGCCGATGGCCGCCTCTGGCCAGAACGGTATCTTCCTCAGAGAGGTTGAGCGGTGTATCCGCACCCAGGGCCGGTGTGACCAACAGTGCGATTGTGAACAGTGAACATGCCAGTTTAATCAGAGTTCCAGACATTTTGTTTCCTTTCCTGTTTACGTTCATTTGAAATCATGATCGCCATAACGAAGGCATCTTGGCAAAAGTATATTACAACTTGCGTGCCAACAGTAATTTTTAATATAAATCAATTACTTAAGAATATTTTTAGAAGAAAAATCTCGACAATCCCCGCTCAGGGTCGACATTATTGTCGATGGGATCGGCACGTCGGCGGATTGGGATGACAAGAAGTGAAAACAACCCGAAGGGATAGATATGAGAAGAATGCAGGGATTGCAAGAATGAACAATGATCCCTATAATTCTTTTTTTTTATTAAACGATATGTTTGAAGAAGGAGGAATCGACCATGCAACAGATCATCGCACTGTGGACCCACCCCAGGTCCGTTTCCACGGCCCTGGAACGGGTGATGATGGAACGGGGGGATTTAAAGGTCCTGCACGAGCCGTTTTCTTATCTCTATTATGTCGAAAGCGGCAAAGCGACCATTCCACAGGAGTACGAAGACCCGAACCACCCGCGAACCTATGACGGCATCAAGGATTTCATTCTCGGCCACGGGGAAACCGAGCCGGTGTTTTTCAAGGACATGTGCGCCCATTGCCATGAGCGCCTGCCGAAGGATGACGAATTTCTAAACGCCCTCGCCAACACCTTTTTGATACGAGACCCGGCCAGGGCGATCCCTTCTTTCTACGCCCTCAATCCGGATGTGACCTTGGATGAAATCGGCTACGAACACCTGGTGAAGGTGTTTCAAAAGGCAGAAAAATTGAAAGGCAAGGCCCCGATCGTCATCGATGCGACAGACCTGGAGAATGACCCGGAAGGAATCGTGGCGGCCTACTGCGATGCGTTGGGCATCCCTTTCATTCCTGAATCCCTGACCTGGGAACCGGATCACAAACCGGAGTGGGAGATCTGGAAAACCTGGCACAAGGACGCCGCACAGACCACCGGGATTCGGAAAAATGTAGAGACCTTCGAGGTCACCGTAGACAACAGCGACCATCTCAAGTCATATTACGACTACCATTTTCCTTTTTATGAATCCCTGCACATTCACCGGATTCGATCGAAGAAAAACGGATAACAAAATGCGTAAAGGGTCGGCCCTTTACGCATTTTGATTTTAACAATCAGTCGGTCCGGATGATTCGGTCCAGCAGCATGGCCAGGATGACGATTCCGAGGCCGGACTCGAACCCCATCCCGACATCCACCATGGCCAGAGACCGCATGACCGATGCCCCGAGACCGCCGGCCCCGATGAGGGCGGCGATGACCACCATGGAAAGAGACATCATGATGGCCTGGTTCACTCCCATCATGATGGAGGGAAAAGCGCTGGGCAGCTCGATCTTGAAGAGCATCTGCCCGGTATTGCAGCCGAAGGCCTTTCCGGCTTCTTTCAATTCATGCGGCACCTGCTGAATTCCCAGGCAGGTGAGCCGAATGGCCGGGGGCATGGCGAAGATGACGGTGGCGATCACCCCCGGCACCTCTCCCAATCCGAAAAACATCAGGGCGGGAATCAGATAGACAAAGGGCGGAATGGTCTGCATGAAATCGAGAATCGGCCGGGTGATGAGGTAGGCGGTCCGGTTATGGGCATTGAATATTCCCACCGGCAGACCGATCACCAGCGAAAAAATGGTGGCGGTCAGGATCAGGGCCAGGGTTTCGATCATTTCGGACCATAACCCCAGGTTGAGCATGAGTAGAAATCCCAATACCGTAAACGCGGCGGTCCCTTTGGATTTCCGGAGAAACCAGGCCAAAATCCCGAAAAGGGTTATCAGCAGCAGGGGATGCAGGGCGGAAAGCCCTTGGGCCAGACCGTCGATAAACATCTCCACCAGGCCCGAAAAAATGCGAAACTCCGCTCCGAAAGCACCCAGCAGAAAATCGACCATTCCGGAGACCGCTTCCCCGATGGGAATTTTTGTTGTCAGAAAAGCCATTATCTCTTCCATGTCGATTTCACCTCGTCGATCTCACCTCACTGGGTTTCCGCCCGATGGGTGCTTTTTCCCCGCCTTTTCCCCGCGGAATGAAAATTTTACCCGCCGATCGCTTTCCGAATGGCGTCCCGTGCCCGCTGACCGTCCGCGGAATTGACGCCATAGACCCACTGGTCCACGATTCCCAGATTGTTTTGGATCCATTCCCGGGCGACGATTTCGGGCTTTTTCTTTTCCCGGCTGTACTGGTTGATCCAGCTGTTCTGGATTTCCGGAGTCACCTTGAACTGGGTGAAGAGCTTGTAGATATCGGGGTTGTCTTTTTCCAGTCCGGACCGGGCCATGGTTTTGACCACCTCGGGTTCGCTTCCCCAGGCATTTTTCGGATCATCCAGAAACTGAATGTCATAGGCCAGGTTCATCCAGTGGGGGCTCCAGCCGAGCCATACCACCCATTCCTTTTTTTTGATCGCCGATCCCACGGAAACCATCATCGCCTCGGAACTCGATTCCACCAACTCCCAGTCGCCCAACCCGTAGGTGTCGTTCTTGATCATGTCCAGGACGATCTGGTTACCGTCGTTTCCCGGCTCGATACCGATAATTTTTTTATTGAATTTGTCCGCGAATCGATCCAGATCGGCATGGGATTTGACG
>JAABSQ010000322.1 GCA_011390315.1 Desulfobacteraceae bacterium | reverse complement strand
GTCGGGGCCGGGTTTTCAGATCTTGAATACTGCTATGAAAAGCGGCTGAAGGTGATTCCCACCTTTTCGGCGGCCATGATCTTCGACCTCTTCTTTGAAGCCGTGAAAGCGGCCGAACTCGATCCCGAAGGCATTCTCCACGGCGAGCAGGAGCTTCTGTTTCACCACCCCATTCCTGTGGAAGGCGCCCTCACCGCCCAAGGACGGATCACTCATTTGGTGGACAAGGGAAAAGGCCGGGGCGCTCTGGTGCGGGTGGAAAGCGATACCCGCCATTCCGACGGACAGCCCCTGTTCACCAGCATCATGACCATCTTCGCACGCCGGAACGGCGGGTTCAACGGAAGCGACCGGCTCCCGAAAGAAGATATCCATATTCCGGAGCGAGAGCCGGATGAAATCGTACCGGACCATCCCTTTCCCGACCAGCCACTGATCTACCGTCTGTCCGGCGACCGCTTCGCGCTTCATGCGGACCCGGCATTCGCCCGGGCGGCCGGCTTCGACAAGCCCATCATGCATGGCCTGTGCACCATGGGATTTGCCTGCCGAGCCCTGGTCGGCGCACTGACTCCGGGAACACCCGAACGGATTCGCCGCCTCAAATGCCGGTTTTCCAGGCCGCTTTACCCGGGCGTTCCCATCGAAACCCGCATCTGGAAAACCGGTTCGAATACGGCCCTGTGGCAGACCCGCAATGGACAGACCGGCGATATCATCATCGACAAAGGCATTTGTGAATACCGGTAGTTTTCATCAATCCAACGAGAGGGAGGAAACCTATGGCGCAGATGATTACGGAGCGCAGGGACATCGATTTTGTCCTTTACGAACAGCTCGGTATCGAAGGCATTCTCAAGGCCCCCAAGTACAAGGGCATGAACCGAAAGATGTTCGACCTGGTGGTCAATGAGGCGAGAAACCTGGCCGTCAAAGAGATTCAGCCCACCTATGTGGAAGGAGATCGGGAAGGCGTCACCTTCGACAACGGCACGGTCAAGGTGCCGGAATGCTTTCACCGGGCCTTCGATCTTTTCAGAGAAGGGGAATGGATCGCCCTCACCAAAGACCCGGACCGAGGCGGCCAGGGTCTTCCCCACGTCATCGCCCAGGCGGTCACCGAGTACCTGGTAGGCGCCAACTACGCCTTTCTCACCTATTCGATTCTGGCCAACGGGGCCGGAAAAATGATCGAACTGGCGGGCACCGAGCAGCAGAAGCGGCTTTTTCTCAAAAACCTCTATACCGGCAAATGGGGCGGCACCATGGTCCTTACCGAACCCGAGGCCGGCTCGGATGTGGGCAACCTGACCACCACCGCGGCGCCGAATGAAGACGGCGCCTATTCCATTACCGGAAGCAAGATCTTCATCACCAACGGCGAACAGGACCTGACCGAAAACATCATCCATCCGGTGCTCGCCCGCATCGAAGGCGCGCCCAAAGGAACCAAGGGTATTTCCCTGTTTCTGGTCCCCAAAATATGGGTGAATGATGACGGCTCTCTGGGCGAACCCAATGACGTGGTCTGCACCGGCATCGAAGAAAAAATGGGGATTCACGCCAGCCCCACCTGCAGCCTCACCTTCGGCGGCAAAGGACAGTGCCGGGGGATGCTTCTGGGCGAGGAAAACCAGGGCATGAAAATCATGTTCCACATGATGAACGAGGTCCGTCTGGAGGTAGGCACTCAAGGCTTCACCCAGGCCGCCGCGGCCTACATGCACGCCCTCGACTACGCCCGGGAGCGGCGCCAGGGCCGGGATCTGGCCGCAGGAAAAAACCCCGACGCCCCCCGGGCGCCGATCATTCAGCACCCGGATGTCCGCCGCATGCTGCTCTGGATGAAGGCCCATGTGGACGGGATGCGCAGCCTCACCTACTGGGTGGCCCATACCTTCGACCGGATCGAAGGCGCCGAAGACCCGAAAGAGCGGGAACGGCTCGACCATTTCGTCAGCCTGCTCACCCCGGTCGTCAAGGCTTACTGCAGCGAGCGGGGATTCGATGTCTGCGTGCAGGCCATGCAGGTCTACGGTGGATACGGATATACCCGGGACTATCCGGTGGAGCAGATGGCCCGGGATGCCAAAATCGCCTCCATTTATGAAGGCACCGACGGCATTCAGGCCATGGACCTTCTGGGCCGCAAACTGGGGTTGAATGACGGCGCCGCATTCATGGACCTGCTCAAAGAGATGAACCAATCGGTGGCGCTGGCCCGAGAGCGCCCGGAACTGGCCGATATGGCCGACCGGGTGGACCAGGGAATTCAGCGCCTGGGGGAAACCGCCCTTCATATCGGCAAAACCGCCCGGTCCGCCAAGTTCAAAACCGCCTTTGCCCACGCCCTTCCGTTTCTGGAGGTCATGGGGGACATGATCCTGGCCTGGATGCACCTCTGGCGGGCGGGACTGGCCGCCCCCGAACTGGCGAAGATGATCGGCGATACCACCGATCCCAAGGAACGGGCCCGCATCATCGCCAAGAAAAAAGAAGCCGCCTATTACGACGGGCTCATCAAAACCGCGGCTTTTTTCATCAACACCATCCTGCCGGTCACCTTCGGAAAGATGGAGGCGATCCGGATCGGGGAATCGGCCGCCGTCGACATCGACGACAAATCCTTCGGGGGATAGGCTCTGTAAGCGTGAGCATCGTTTCGGTCCGACCTGAATGACCAGGCCGCCCCGAGAATCTTTTCCCGGGCCGGGAAGCTGTTTGAGCGATGAGCGAGTTCTTGCCGGGCCGGGAAAAGATTCTCGGGGTGGCCGATGCCGTGATCATGGCCGCGATGTGCAAAGGGGCGTCAGAGGGTTTTGTCAGAGGGTCTTCATCATGGCGATCCCCTCGCAATCCGGAAACCGGACGCAGAGCATGCAGTCCGACCAGATCTTGAGCGGGAGATCGGCCCGGTCGATGCGGACGAAGCCGAAGCGTTCGAAAAATCCGGGTTTGAAGGTGAGGCAGAAGAGCCGGCTCATCTCGAAAGACCGGGCCTCCTCGATGCAGGTGTTCACCAGGCCGGTGGCGGTCCCTCGGCCCCGCCGGTCGGTATCCACGGCCAGGGAGCGGATCTCCCCCAGGTCTTCCCAGCAGAACTGAAGGGCGCAGCACCCCGCCACCCGGCCGGATTCCGGATCGGCCGCCACCCAGAAATCCCGCACATGGTCGTAGAGCCGGCTCAACGGCCGGGGGATCAGGTCCCCCTCGCCGCTGTAGGCGTGCAACAGCCGATGCACGGATTTGACATCTTCAATGGTCGCTTTGCGGATTTGCATGGCGCCGGTTTTGTTTTCTGTGTCCGCCATTTTTCAGGGTCCCGGCCGGATGATTTCCGGCCGACAAGGAATTCGGTTTCAGCTGCTCTCTTCGTCGTCCAGAAAATCCTGAAGCTCCATGGCGCATTTCATTCTGGCCTCCGGAGGTCCGTCGATATCCAGTACCTGGTTTTCCAGATCGATTTCCTTTATTTCACAGCCATGCTTGGTCACGATGGTGGTGATCAGCTGCATAAGCTGCATTTCAGTTAGATTTTCAACCATTTTGAGAATATACCTTTCCTGTTTCGATACCCCTTGAAACATTCGGGGGTTTATGTTGCTTGCGACTATGGAAACAGCCTAATACCTTGGCAAGAAAGGGTCAAGATTTTTAATATCCCACCGCCTGACCATCCTTCCGGTGATCCGATGCCCCGCAATACCCCTTCGGAAGCCGACAGATGAGCTGGGCCCCGCCGTATCCGCCGAAGGAGGTCTCCGTGGTCAGGCGGTGACCCCTTCGGCGAAGTTTTTCGGCTGTGGCCGGATCGAAGCCCGGCTCCAGGGCCAGGCGGCCGTCTTTACAGAGGTGCCACCGGGGCGCGTCCGATGCGGCCTGGGGATTCTGACCGTAATCGAAGATCCGCACCATCATCTGCACATGCCCCTGGGGCTGCATGTGGCCGCCCATCACCCCGAAGCTCATCGCCGCCTCGGGCCCCTGCGTGACGAATCCCGGAAGGATAGTATGGTAGGGCCGTTTGCCGCCCGCCACCTGATTGGGATGGTTTTCTTCCAGACAGAATCCGGCCCCCCGGTTCTGCATGCTGATGCCGGTGCCGGGAATCACCACCCCGGACCCGAATCCCGCGTAGTTGGATTGAATAAAGGAGACCATCATGCCGTCCCGGTCCGCGGCGGTCAGGTAGACGGTGCCGTGATCGGTGGGAGGCGGGGGCCCCGGCTCCGCGGCCCGGTCCGGTGAAATGGCCGCCGCTTCCGCCGTCAGAAAATCATCCTCCAGAAAATCATAATAATCCACCGTCATGAAATCGGGATCAGCCACCCGGGCGTGAGCCACGGCAAAAGCCCTTTTCATGGCCTCCACCTGAAGATGGACGCTCTCCGCAGAATCCACCGGGTGAGACGAAAGATCCAGATGCCGAAGCATTCCCAGGGCCAGCAGCGCGGCCAATCCCTGGCCGTTGGGCGGGATTTCGTGCAGCCGCA
>JAABSQ010000321.1 GCA_011390315.1 Desulfobacteraceae bacterium | reverse complement strand
CGGAACCTACAATATCGGCGCCGGCACCCATCGGTTGCTGACCTCCGCCGAATTTCTCCGATCCAACATGCCGCTGGGGACCCCCTGGAATAATCCGGCGGTGACGGCGGAGCAGGCCTATGACATTTCCGGCTATTACAATTCTTTTGAGCGGCCTACAATGGCAAACCTCGAAGAGGATTACCCGGACCTGACCACCAAACCGGTGGATTCCCCCTACCCGCCCTACGCGGATGATTTCCCGCAGGAACAGCACCAGTTCGGGCCTTTTCAGCCGATCAAAGAATATTATGACAATCTGAATTGATCCGGACCATTACCTCCGCCTCCCCTGTCCGGGGAGGCGGATCATGCCTTTTTTCGCAACCCTTGTATTCCGTTCTTGCATTCGGTACATTCCCCATGTTTTAGGCCAGCCGCTGAACGGCTTCAGCGCTTCTGAAAAACGCAACCCGAAGAAGATCCGCCGACTTCCGAGCATGGAACGGCTCACTCGCGCAATTTATCAATGAAGGGAGAATTCAGGAATGGACGGTACCCACCGCAAAAATATACACCCCGGCCAACGGGTCGTCATCGTTCTTAAAAAAGACCAGCGTACCGGAAAATTGACGCAGGGCGTGGTAAAGGATCTGTTGACCAAATCATCGACCCACCCCCACGGCATCAAGGTTCGTCTGGAAACCGGCGAGGTGGGTCGGGTCAAGGAAATCCTGGAATGATCATAATTAAAGGCATACAAACGCGGGTTTCCATTCTGCTTCGCTGGATTCGATTGAATAAACAGAACTTTACATCACAAAACTACAATTTTTGAAGTAAACCATACGCATCCCGAGAAGCAGTTAAAACAAAGTTCTTTTTTGAACCGTTCAAGTCATCTCATTTTTAATCATTTGAATTTAAATGTTTTTTTTCCTTCAAAAAAACCCGCACTTTGCTGGAGTCGGCATTAAAATTTCTATGCGACTGGAAATACAGAGCTTTTCAGCAATCCCTCTGACGGCGAAATGTGGTAGGGAAAAACTATCATTGCTTTTTGGTAATGTCATATGACAGTAAGGTATGTAAATACCATCTGTCACGTGTCACCCGAGAGACAGGCAAAAAATTCCAATAAATTCAAACCTGTCATCTCTGGTGTCGATCACTTGTCAGACACGCCTTACAATGTAAAGGATTTGTCATATGTATGACGATATAGAATACTTATCCATCCCGCAGATTGCCGTTGAAGTCGGCGGCAGCGACAACCTGGTTCGAAGGTATTCCCAACGATTTCCCGAGTTTTTTACCGGTCGGGTAGTAGACGGGGTGATGAAATTCCCCCCCTCCACGGTCGATATGGTGGAGCATATCAAGGCGCTTTACGAAAAGGGAAAGAGCCGCACGGAGATCCGGGACATTCTATATTCCGAGTACCATCCGACGATCGAACTTAAGAAGTCCGTAGCCCCTCCCGACACCTTCGACACCATGCCGACACCACGGAGAGATCCCGTCGCCGACATCCAGAAAGTCATCGCCGGAGCGATTACGGAAGCGGTACAGTCCATTTCGGACCAAAAAGCCGAAATTACCGAACTCCGAAACCGTTTGGCGGAACTTGAAGCGAAGATGGAGAAGATGTCTAAAAACGGGAAAGCCGAGCAGAAAAGCCGCTCGTGGATCGACAAATTATTCGGGCTGAACAAGGAACCCGAGGAGGAAGCTGAAAGATGGGAACCGACCAATCAGAGACACCAGGAATAGCCGGAATCCATGAAAAAATTCAGGATGAACCCTACCCGTCGAAAGGAATGGGCAACAGCCGGTGAATAAAGGAATCATCAACAAGCCGGTTTAGATAGTTGAAAAAAATGGGCCTGCCAGGTGCGGCAACACCGAAGCAGACCCGAAACCAACAACCCGGGTGATAGGCGGGCAATGGCAAATTGAGTATAACCCACCTACGCCCTTCATGCAAGGGGGATTTGTAATGCACGCATCCATTTTTATCGAACTCACCATCTGCACGGTATCCTTCGGGGTGGCGCTGGCGGCCATATGGCGACTGAATAAAGCCGAGCAGTACATTCGGCGACTTGAGGAACAATCGCTTCTTTTGTGGTATTTCACCCTTACTCATAACAACTCCGGCAACGGAATTGAATCGGAAAATCCCCAGAAGAAAGATAGAAGGCAAGTCGAACACTCATTCAGACCGAGACTGAGGGTTATTACCCCCGCCTGAAAGCGGAACACCTTGAATGCCGAAGAAAAGAATCCCCGCTCTCGCAAAATCATTCATATCGACATGGATGCTTTCTATGCGTCGGTAGAGCAGCGGGATCATCCGGAATTGAGGGGCAAACCGGTGATCGTGGGAGGCGACCCCCATCGGCGGGGCGTGGTGGCCGCCTGTTCATATGAAGCCAGAAGATTCGGAATCCATTCGGCCATGGCGGGAAAAAGCGCCTATCACCGGTGCCCCCAAGCCGTTTTTTTAAAGCCCCGGTTTGAGGTATACCGGTATGTATCCAACCAGATCAGGGATATTTTCTATACCTACACCGATCTGGTGGAACCGCTTTCCCTGGATGAAGCCTTTCTGGATGTAACGGTCAACAAGAAAGATATTCCGTCCGCCACCCGAATCGCCCAGCTGATCCGCAAAGAAATTTTTCAAAAGACCGAACTCACCGCCTCGGCCGGGGTTTCCTTTAACAAGTTCCTGGCCAAAGTCGCTTCGGACGAGAACAAACCCAACGGCATCACCGTCATCCCCCCCGACCGGGCGGACGATTTTATTGACCGACTCCCCATTCGAAAATTCCACGGCGTCGGCAAGGCCACTGAAAAAAAGATGCGGGAGCTGGGCATTCGTACCGGTAAGGACCTCAAAGCTTTCCGGAAAGAAGATCTGATCCGTTATTTCGGAAAGTCGGGAAATTATTTTTATACGATCGCCCACGGACAGGATGAACGGCCAGTGAATCCGGAACGGATCCAAAAATCCCTCGGCAAGGAGACCACGTTTGATGAAGATCTGGAGGATCGAAACCGAATGCTGGAGATTCTGACCCATATCGCCGAACGGTTGGAGGGCCTGATCCAAAAAAACGATATTCACGGGATGACCGTCACCCTGAAGGTGAAATATGCCGATTTCCAGTGCATCACCCGAAGCATCACCGACACCGAACCGGTGCGGGATGCCAAACGGATAATGGCGCATGCCCGTCTTCTTTTGGAAAACACCGAGGCCGGGCCACGCAAAGTCCGTCTACTGGGAATCACCATCTCCAACTTCGCGGATGACGCCGCCCCCAAAAAACACCGCCAGTTGCCGCTTCCTTTCTACCTGAAATTTCAACCGCAACCGCCGCGCCTTCGACTCTCCTAAAAAAACTTTCACTCCGATCCTTGTCCTCATGCCCCTCCCCGCCGCTGATTCCGCTCATCCGAAACCCTCATTTTTTGAGGTTTTTGCGCATCCATTCCGGAATATTTCCTTCCTTTTTCATACGCTGAAAGGCCTCGGAAGGGTTTCGCATCCATTCGGGCATCGCTTCCGAATCTTCGGATTGTCGATCTTTCCGGGAATGGGGCTTTGAAAGTTCAGACCCGCTGCCGGAGTGTTTTTTCAGGTCGGGCGGGTTTCGCATCCAATCGGGAAAATCCGCCTCTTCTTTTTTCGGATTTTCAGGAGGCTGAATCGGTTCCCGCATCCAATCCGGAATGTCGGCAGACTCCACGACCGGCGCATTTTTTTTCTTCGGCGGCTTTTCCGAAGGAATGGGCGGCGGCTTGGGTAAATCGGCGGTATTCCGCATCCACTCGGGGAGATCTTCTTTTCGGGGACCCGGTCGGGTGACCTTGGGGAAATCGGAGGGTCGGGGGGTGCGCAGGTTCAAATCGAATTCATCGGGATGAAAACCGAGGGCCTGGCAGATCTCCCGAATCATCAGCCGCTCGTTGTTGTCGAATTCCAGATCGGCCTGACCGATGGCGCAGCTGAGCAGGACCAGCAGCCGGGCTTCCTCGGTCCTGGGGGGCAGCCGTCGAACCGCCTTCATGGCCTTTTCCCGCCCGATCCGAAGATCGAATTCGAAACTCTCCACATACCGCTCAAACGTCTGGATCACCTCGCCGGCATCGAACACCTTGAGGGTTTCATCCAGACGAATGTATTCGATCAGCTTCTCCAACTCCTCCGGCGTAGCCAACCCATCGGCATAGGCGACCATGGCCGCAGCTGCGGAGACCGCCTCCATAAAATCCCTGCTTTTGATTTTCTTGACCCGGTCGAACAGGCCCATAGAAAACGCCTCATGAGTTTAATCGGTCATAGCCCTCCTCCTTTATATCGCCATCCACCGGCCATGTAAAGGTTTCCGCCGACCCTCCGCCGCAAAGATGCACATACAACAGGCTCCGTCACTCCTGACATTTTGGGCAAAAATAGGCGGTGCGACTCGAAATTTTCTCTTTTTCGATCTTTCCGCCGCATCCGGGG
>JAABSQ010000320.1 GCA_011390315.1 Desulfobacteraceae bacterium | reverse complement strand
CCGCCGAGGCCGCTATCGGCCGCCCCTTTTGGCCCTATGTCCACCCCGACGACGCGCCGGTCTGGCGCGCCTTTTTCGAACGGGCGATTCAAACCGGTGAAAAACAGCGGGGGGTGGAGTATCGGGTCCGCCGCGGGGACGGCTCCCTGCGATGGCATACCTCCAGCGGATCGCCCCTGCACGATCACAAAGGACGAGTGGTCAGCTTTATCGGCATCGCCCAGGATGTGACCGAGCGCAAAAACGCCGAAGCGAGGCTTCGGGACAGCGAGAAATATTACCGGGATATGTTTGAAAAGAATCGCGCCGTCAAACTCCTTATCGACCCGGACACCGGCCGCATCCTCGACGCCAATTCCGCCGCCTGCGAATTCTATGGATACGCCCATGAGAGTATCACCGGGTTTCACATCTGGGATATCAACCTGCTCGGCGAGACCGAATCGAGGCGACGCATGGCCCTGGCTTTTACGGGCGAAAAAACCGACTTCGAATTCAAACACCGGCTGGCCTCCGGGGAAATCCGAGACGTCCGGGTCTACAGCGGCTTGGTGGTGACCGGCGGAAAACGGCTGCTCCACTCGATCATTCTGGACATCACCGACCGCAAACGGGCCGAGGCCGAACGGGAGCGGCTTCTGATGGCCATCGAGCAGTCCGGCGAGGTGATCGTCATCACCGATGCCCGGGCCGCCATTCTCTACGCCAACCCGGCCTTTGAACGGACCACCGGCTATTCCAGGGAGGCGGCGGTCGGGCAAAATCCCCGCATCCTTCAAAGCGGGGTCCATGACGAGGACTTCTACAAAGACCTGTGGCGCACCCTTTCAGCCGGCGACACCTGGCACGGCCGGTTCGTGAACCGACGCAAAGACGGCGCTCACTATACCGAAGAAGCCACCATCTCACCGGTCTGCGACTCCGCAGGCCGAATCGTCAACTATGTGGCGGTAAAAAGGGATATTTCCGAAAATTTGCGTCTGGATGAAGAAAAGGCCCGGCTGGAGGCCCAGTTCCACCAGGCCCAGAAGCTGGAATCGGTGGGCCGGCTGGCCGGCGGGGTGGCCCATGATCTGAACAACCTGCTGGCCCCGATTTTGGGATACGGGGAAATGCTCCTGGGCGAATTCAGCGACAACGACGACCGCAAAGTGTCCCTGGAAAAGATGGTCCAGGCGGGCCTCAAGGCCCGGGACATCGTGCGCCAGCTTCTGGCTTTCAGCCGCAAACAACCCCTGGAATTCAAGCTGCTCGATCTGAACACCGTTCTCGCCCGGTTTGAAAAGCTGCTGCGCCGCACCATTCGGGAGGATGTGACCATTCGTGTGGTTCCGACCCATCCCCTGCCGCTGATTCGGGGAGACGCCGGGCAGCTGGAGCAGGTGATCATGAATCTGGCGATCAACGCCCAGGATGCCATGCGCGAAGGCGGCGCCCTGCGCCTGGAAACCGGGTTGACGGTTCTAAAAGAATCCGATCCTGCGGTCCTCGAGGGTGTGGAACCGGGAACCTGTGTTCTGCTGACCGTCAGCGACACCGGCAGCGGCATGGACCCGGCCACCCGGGAACGGCTGTTCGAACCCTTTTTCACCACCAAGGCCAAAGACAAGGGCACCGGACTGGGTCTGGCCACCGTGTACGGCATCGTCAAACAGCACGGCGGCCACATTCAGGTCGAGAGCGAACCCGGCCGGGGCGCCGCCTTTACGGTCTATCTGCCCGCAGACCCGACATCCGACGAACTTCCGGAAGAGGCTTCGGCCCCGCCGCCCATTCACCACCGCGGGACCGAGACGATACTGCTGGTGGAAGACGAGACCGGTGTAAGAAACCTCACCCGGACCATGCTGACCCGGATGGACTATACCGTCCTGACGGCTGAAAACGGCCGGGAAGCCCTGGCGGTCCTGGATCGGCATACCGAGCCGATCCACCTGCTGTTCACCGACGTGATCATGCCGGGGATGAACGGGAGAGACCTGTTCACCCGAATCGTCGCGCGGTTTCCGAAAACGAAGGTGCTCTACATGTCCGGTTACACCGATGATGTCATCGCCCACCACGGCATCATCGAGGCGGGCGTCCATTTTATCCAAAAACCCTTTTCGGTGGCGCATCTGGGGGCCAAGATCCGGGAGGTCCTGGACGAAGCACCGACGGTCTGAAAAAAAGCAGTCGCAGAGGATGGGTATCATGCGAATATTGATAGCGGAAGACGATTTCACCTCACGAAGTATTTTAACCGCGATCCTGACCAAACAGGGCCATACGGTGACTGCCACGGTGAACGGGGCCGAGGCATGGGAAGCCATGAAACAGCCCGATGCGCCCCGGTTGGCCGTTCTCGACTGGATGATGCCGGAGATGGACGGGATCGAGCTCTGCCGCCGGATTCGGTCGGTGAAAACGGATCAGCCCCCCTATCTGCTGATGCTGACCACCAAGGGGTTCAAAGACGACATCGTCGAAGGCTTGAAAGCGGGGGCGGATGATTACCTGTCCAAACCTTACGACACGGCGGAACTGCTCGCCCGAATCGAAGTGGGCCGCCGCATGCTGGAGATGCAGGCCCGGTTGAACCGAAAAATCGGGGAGTTGCGGGAGGCGCTGGACCATATTCGAACCCTTCAGGGGATTTTGCCCATCTGCTCTTTTTGTAAAAAAATCCGCGACGATCAAGGCTACTGGCGCCAGGTGGAGGTCTATGTTCGGGATCACTCGAATGCGGATTTCAGCCACGGAATCTGCCCGGACTGCATGAAGCGACACTACCCGGATTATGCAGACTCGGTAGCGGAAAAGGCCGGACAAGCCCGGTCCGCGGAAAAACGGAACCGATCGTGAGGTGTCCCCCGTGAACCGGAAGATAACAGACGAAACGGGTAGCGGCAGGCCAGCGAGCGAGGTCGGGGTCCCGGACGAGTCCGGCCGGGCAACGGATTCGCCCGCCTTTTACGTGGGCATCGGGGCCTCGGCCGGCGGGCTGGAGGCGATCGACGCCTTTTTCAGAAACCTGCCCGCCGACACCGGCCTGGCCTTTATCGTGATTCAGCACCTGTCGCCGGATTACAAAAGCCTCATGATCGAACTGCTCTCTAATAAAACGACCATGCAGGTGCACCGGGCCGAAGAGGGGGTGCGGGTAAAGGCGAACCGGGTCTATCTGATTCCCCCCAAAAAAGTCCTGACCATCGGGGAGGGCCGGCTGCAGCTGAAAGAGAAAAAAGCGGGGCGGGGCCTTCAATTGCCCATCGACATCTTTTTCCGGTCGCTGGCCCGGGATCAAGGGGAGCGGGCGGTGGCCGTCATTCTGTCCGGCACCGGCAGCGACGGGGTCCGGGGAGTGCGCGCGGTCAAGGAACACGGCGGCATGGTCATGGTGCAGGCGGCCGACACCGCCCGTTTCGACGGCATGCCCAGGGCCGCCCTATCCACCGGATTGGCCGATTTCGTGCTCTCCCCCGAGGATATGCCCGAGCGTCTGACCGGGTTTGCGGCGGATACCGAGGCGAACCGGGCAGCGGATTCTGAAAAAAGGCTTCAGAACCCCGACCACATGGCCGCCATCCTCTCCGCCCTGAATCAGCAAACCGGGATCGATTTCAGCTTTTACGAACCGAACACCCTGGTTCATCGGGTCAGCCGACGGATGACCGTCAACCGGAGCCGGGACATCGAGGCGTATCTCCGTTTTCTGCTGAACGATTCGAAGGAGATCGCGGTGCTCTATCGGGAACTCCTGATCGGGGTCACCAGCTTTTTCCGGGACCCGGCCGCCATGGGGCGCCTGCAGGACCGCCATCTGCCCGACCTTCTGAAGAAGCATGAAAAGCAGGAACTCCGGTTCTGGGTGGCCGGCTGCGCCACCGGCGAGGAGGCCTATACCTTGGCCATCCTCACCCGGGAGGCCATGGACGCCCTCGACATTCGCCGGGAGGTGAAGATCTTCGCCACCGACCTGGATTCAGAGGCGGTGACCTCGGCCGGCGACGGGTGGTATCCCGAAAGCATCGCGGCCGATCTGACGCCGGAGCTTCTGGGCCGGTATTTCACCCGAAAGGCCGATCACTACCGCATCGCCCGCCGGATTCGGGACATGGTGGTCTTCGCCCGGCACAACCTGATCACCGATCCGCCCTTCACCCATATCGACATGATCAGCTGCCGAAACCTGCTGACCTGTCTGCGGCCGAACATTCGGCGAAAAATGCTGGAAAAATTCCGGCTTTCCCTTCATCCCCGGGGCATCCTGTTTCTGGGGGCCGGGGAGTCGACGGCTGAGATGGCGGACAGCTTCGAGGTCCTGGACCGGACCCACCGAATCTACCGGGCCGCGGGCGAAGCCCGGCCCCCGGCCGGGGATGAAATCCCTTCCGCCGATCCCGGGGCGCGGGAGCCGTATCGGCCCATTCCCGTCCGGTCCCTTCGGGATTGCCGACCGGGCAACGAAGACGCTGAATTGACGGACCGGTACATGACCCTGCTGAACCGACATTTCATTCCCCTTTCGGTCATCGTCAATACCCGAATGGAAATCGTCCATATCCAC
>JAABSQ010000319.1 GCA_011390315.1 Desulfobacteraceae bacterium | reverse complement strand
CTCGACCTTCCCCATTCATTCTCGTTCGATTCCGAAATCTATTATGTGGATGAACTGTCGGAGTTTGGAATACCCGACTATTGGCGGCTCGACCTTCGTCTCGGGTGGCGGCCGGCGGAATCACTGAGCCTCAGCCTGAACGGAGAGAACCTGCTGGATGACCGCCATCCGGAATTCGGAGAGCGCTCCGGCGTGTACCCGGCCGAAGTCCCCCGGCGGGCATACGCAACCGTCGCCTGGACCTGGTAAGCATTGAAATGAATACCCGTTGTTCCCGCACCGCCGCCCTTGGACCCGGCCCCCGCAGCCGGATCATAAAGTGTCCGATCCGCATTCGGTGCATGGCTGCCGTCTGCATTTGGATATCGGTATGGTCCGGGCCCGGCCCGGTTCCGGCCCATGCCGCCGTTTTCGGCGAATACCAGGTGAAAGCGGTCTTTCTCTATAATCTGGCTCATTTTATCCAGTGGCCTTCGGAGGCATTCCCCGGTGAGGCGGCGCCTTTCATCATCGGTGTGTTCGGCCCCGATCCCTTTGACGGACACCTGACGGAAACCATTCAAAATGAACGAATCCGAGGCCGTGCCATTCTGGTGGCGCGGTATGCCGATCCGGAAGAACTTCGAACCCGTCCCTGTCATCTCCTGTTTGTCTCCGGGCAGGCGCTGAAGATGTGGCCCCTGGTGAAGGCGGTATTGGACAACCGCCCGGTGTTGACGGTTAGTGATGTGAAAGGATTCGGAGAAATGGGGGGTATGGCCAATCTGCTCACCCGCCGCCGGAAGATCAAGATTGAAATCAATATCCGGCAGGCCAGGCAGGCCGGCCTGGGGATCAGCGCCAAATTGCTGAACCTGGCGGATATCGTTTCCGATAATCCGTCCTGAGGGAATCCGCATGCGCAATTTCAGCGATCTGCCCTTTCGAACCAAATTGTCGGTCATCGTCCTGATCACCTCCACAGTCCCGGTTTTGGTGTTGGCGGCCTTTTTATTGACCGACAAGATCATCTCCTTTCGGCGGAATATGCTCGAAAATATCTCCACACTGGCCGATGTCGCCGGCATCAACAGCACCGCCGCCCTCAGTTTCGATGATCCGGATACCGCCCGGGAAATACTCACCGCCCTCAAAGCCGCCCGGGATATCGTGGTGGCCGCCATTCTCCTGCCGGACGGAACCCTTTTTTCGGTGTATCGCAATGACCAATGGGCGAATCAAATCCCGGACGAGGCCGCCTTTTTCAACGAGATTAAACCCCATTTCCCCCAAACCCCGGAGGGCCGGTGGCAGGGGCATCGCTTTTCCGCCCAGTTCCTGGACGTAATCTCACCCATTTATCTCAACGGGAAGATTATCGGCTATGGGTTTGTCCGTGCGGATCTGGGCCCCCTGAAGGATCGAATTCTCTGGTTCATGCTGCTGTTGCTGGGGCTCATCGTTCTGCTTTTCATTTCGATTCAGATCATCTCTCAGCGACTCCATAAAACCATTGCCGACCCGGTCACCGATTTGACCCGGACCATGGAGCGGGTTTCCGAAGACCAGGACTATGCGCTTCGGGTTCAAAAAACCACCGGAGACGAAATCGGCACCCTGATTCTCGGCTTCAACGACATGCTCGCCCAGATACAGAAGCGGGAAGAAGAACTGGCCATGCATCGGGACCGTCTGGAAGAAGCGGTGTCGGAACGTACAGAAGAACTGGAGGCATCCCATTCCCGCCTCAAACATGAAATGGAAGAGCGAATCCGAATACAGGAGAAACTGACCCGCGCCCAGCAGATGGAGGCCATCGGCACCCTGGCCGCGGGTGTGGCCCATGATCTCAACAATATCCTGTCGGGCATCGTGAGCTATCCCGATCTGCTGTTGATGAATCTGCCGAAAGACAGCCCCATGCGAAAGCCGATCGAGACCATTCAGAGTTCCGGCATGAAGGCGGCGGCCATTATTCAGGACCTGCTCACCCTGGCCAGACGGGGCGTGCGCACGGCGGAAGTGCTGGACCTTCAGAACCTGGTGGCATCCTATCTTCAGGGACCGGTTCATCAGAAGCTGCTCTCCTTTCACCCGAAGATATCGGTGGAGACCTTTTTCGAATCCCGCCTTCCGCTGATGGAAGGCGCACCGGTGCAGCTTGAAAAAGCGTTGATGAACCTGGTTTCCAACGCGGCCGAATCCATGCCGGAAGGCGGCGCCATTGCGATTCGATTGACCCACCGGTACATCGACCGGGCGATTCCCGAGTATGAAAACCTGAAAGAAGGCGATTACCTTGTTTTAACAGTCGCCGATACCGGCATCGGCATCGATGATGCCGACAAGGACCGCATTTTCGAACCCTTCTACACCAAAAAGAAGATGGGCCGAAGCGGCACCGGACTGGGCATGGCGGTGGTATGGGGAACGGTCAAGGACCACAGCGGCTACATCGAGGTCCAAAATCGCGAAGGCGGCGGCGCCGAATTCCATCTCTATTTGCCGGCCACCCGAAAGGCGCCGCCCCCGATCCCCTCTTCAAATCGGCCGACATCGCTTCCCCGGGGTCATGGAGAATCGATTCTGGTCATCGATGATGTGCGGGAACAGCGGGAAATCGCCTCGGAAATTCTGACCTCTCTCGGCTACCGGGTCGAAACCGCTGCCTCCGGCGAGGCCGCCCTTGAATATCTGAAAATCCATCGCGTGGATCTGGCCGTCATCGACATGATCATGGACCCGGGAATCGACGGCCTGGAGACCTACCGCCGAATCCTTCGAATCCACCCGGAGCAGCGGGCCATTCTGGCCAGCGGCTTTTCCGAAACCGAGAGGGTCAAAAAAGCCCAGCAGATGGGGGCCGGCGCGTATATCCGAAAACCCTATACCATGGAAAAAATCGCCGAGGCGGTGAGTACGGAATTGGGTGGAAATTGATTCCCGAAGACGATTCCGGGTTGGTTGCCGAATAAAGGACCGGTTCTCATTTTTACAATATTTGCATTTAGATGATTCCCTATGATACGAATTAGCCTTAAATAATTAAACCGGACTCGAACGGGAGACGCTCATGACCGACAACACACCGGACATTTTCGACGTTTGCATACTGGGCTGCGGACCGGCCGGATTTGCGGCGGCCATGCGGGCGCTGGATATGGGCAAGCATGTCTGCGTCATCGAAGGCAGCGAAATCGGCGGCACCGGCGTCATGTGGGGGGCCTTGGCCTCCAAGACCATGTGGGAACTCTCGAAAGATTTCGCGGTGGCGGCCAAAAAGGACCGGGGGTACTGGGCCGCCAATCTGACGGTGGACTACTCGGGACTTCGGGACGTGGTGGTCCAGGCGGTCAAGGAGAAGCAATACCAGATGCTCTCCCAGTTCGAGACCTACTCGCCGGGCCGATGGAAAGGCCCCGGCTCCATCACTTACCGGCGCGGCTGGGGGCGGTTTTTATCCAAAGACTCGGTGGAGCTTACCTGCACCGACGGCAAATGCGAACGGATTTCCGCCAAATATTTCCTGATCGCCACCGGGTCCACCCCCAGAAATTTCCCCCACATCAAAGTGGACCAGAACCGGATTCTCAACTCCGACGGCGTTCTGAACCTCAAAGAATTCCCCCGCCGGCTGGTGATCGTGGGCGCCGGCATCATCGGATGCGAATACGCCACGATCTTCTCCAACTTCGGCCAGACCATCGTCTATCTGGTCGACCACGCCCAGCGGGTCATTCCTTATGAAGATGAGGACATCAGCGATTTCGTTCAGAAAAACCTGGTTCAGCATGGCGTCAAGGTGATCCATTCAGCCATCCTGCGGAATATCCGAAAAAGACCGGACCACCTGGAGGTCATTCTCGATTTCCAGGACGGCCACTCCGAGGTGATCGAGGCGGACGCCGCCCTGATCTCCATCGGCCGGACGGTCAACCTGTCGATCCTCAATCTGGAAGCCCTCGATATCGAAGTCAAAACACCGGGCTACCTCAAGACCGACGAAAACTGCTGCGTCAAAGACAACATCTATGCGGCCGGGGATATCACCCACCACCCGGCCCTGGTCAACATCGCCGAGCTGGAGGGACGATACGCGGTCAAGCATATGTTCGAGGCCACCCGCTGGCCCCTCAATTATTCCAATATGTCCACGGTCATGTTCTTCTACCCGGCGGTGGCCGCGGTGGGGCTCAATGAAAAAGGATGCCAGAAACGAAAGATCCCCTATCGGGTCGCCCATTACGCCAACATGCTGGTCAACCGCGCCATTGCCATGCGGTCCACCCACGGCTTCTACAAAATCATCGTCACCGATGACGAGGACCAAAAGATATTAGGCATGCGGACCGCCGGCCCCCAGGCGTCCTCCACCGTCATGACCATCACCCACATCATGGACCAGGACCGGGGTCTCAAGGATGTGCTCAAATCGGTCTACCCGCATCCGACCATCACCGAGGGCATCCTGGAATGTCTGCGGCTGCTGCTGGACAAATCGGTCTTCAAGCCCCACGCCTTTCCGGAATACCTGAAAATCCGGCGCTGGCACCCGGATAAAGGCTATTACGATTAGCCGG
>JAABSQ010000318.1 GCA_011390315.1 Desulfobacteraceae bacterium | reverse complement strand
GAATTGGCCTTTGCGGACAACGATACCGGAACCGTTCTGGTCGATGGTCAGAGTTCCCGGGGCACCGCCAACCGGATTAAGATTCTGAACCAGGCCCTGTCCAAAAGGACCACAGCCATAAAGGCCGATGAACTGCTGGCGATGAAAAAAGAAGACTGTCGGGCGCTATTCCGCGATCACGATGTGATTTACGTTTATCACAACCGTATCGACGCCATGGGCGATAAGCGGGAATCGGAGGAGCGGGTTTTCGAAGCGGTTGAAGAGACACTTCAGGAGATCATTCGATTAATCAAAAAGCTCACCGGGGCAAACGCCAACAATCTGCTGGTGACCTCGGATCATGGCTTCATTTATCAGAACCGGGCCATTGATGAGAGTGATTTTTCCGGCGTCGACGCCGAAGGTGAGCTGATTCTGTGCCGGGATCGCCGATTCGTGCTCGGCAAGGGATTGAAAGCATCGTCCAGCCTGCACACCTTTGCGTCTTCCCAGCTCGGTCTGGCCGGCGATATGGAGGTCCAGATTCCCAAATCGATCAATCGGTTGCGGCTGAAAGGATCCGGCAGCCGGTTCGTTCACGGCGGGGCCTCCCTGCAGGAGGTGGTGATTCCGGTCCTGAAAGTCAACAAGAAGCGGCAAAGCGATGTGTCGGCCGTCGAAGTGGATATTTTGCGGGGCGCAAGCTCGGTGATCACCTCCGGTCAACTGGCCGTGGGGCTCTACCAGGCGCAGCCGGCTACCGACAAAGTGCAGCCGAGAAAACTTCGGGCGGGCATCTATACCGAGGCGGGGGAGCTGATTTCAGACAGCCATGATCTGATGTTCGATCTGACCTCGGACAATCCAAGGGAACGGGAGCTTCAGGTGCGCTTTGTGCTCACACGCAAAGCGGATGAAGTCAACGGGCAGGAAGTCATCCTGAAGCTGCTGGAAAAACACGCCGGAACCTCCCATTATAAAGAGTACAAATCACTCCGGTATATGATGCGGCGGTCATTTACCAGCGATTTTGATTTTTAAGGGGCGGGAGAGCCATGCAAGAACTTGACCGCAAAATAAACACCCATTTTGCCGGGCTGGTGGTCCGAAAGGATCTTGTCAAGACCGTCAAAGGCAATGCGATTGTTCCCTCCTACGTGCTTGAATATCTGCTGGGGCAATACTGCGCCACCAATGACGAGGCCACCATTCAGACCGGGATCGATACCGTCAAAGAGATTCTTCGAAAACACTATGTCCATCGGAATGAGGCCGGTCTCGTCCGCTCCAACATTCGGGAAAAGGGGCGGTATAAGGTCATCGACAAGATCGGCGTCGAGCTCAATGACACAAACGACACCTACGAGGCGAAGTTTTCCAACCTCGGCATCAAAAAAGTCATCGTCGATCCCGGCACGGTCAAGGCCCATCCCAAGCTCCTGGTGAGCGGGGTCTGGTGCATCGCCGATATCGAGTATGAATTTACAGACGACAAGCACACCTGCCCCTGGCTTCTGTCTTCACTGAAACCGATTCAGCTCTCCCGTTTCGATTTCGAGGGGTATATCGAAGCCCGCCGACAGTTCACCACCCAGGAGTGGATCGATCTGCTGCTTCAGAGCATCGGCTTCAATCCGGAAATGTTCGGAGAGCGAAGCAAGCTCACTCAACTGATTCGGCTCATTCCGTTTTGCGAACGCAACTTCAATCTGATCGAGCTCGGCCCCAAGGGAACCGGAAAATCCCATATCTACTCTGAATTTTCCCCTCACGGCCTTCTGATTTCCGGGGGAGAAGTTACCGTGGCCAAGCTATTTGTAAACAATCAGAACGGCAAAATCGGCCTGGTCGGCTACTGGGACGTCGTAGGATTCGATGAATTCGCCGGCCGGCAGAAGCGGGTGGACAAGGCTCTGGTGGATATCTTGAAGAACTACATGGCCAACAAATCCTTCTCCCGGGGGGTGGAAACCCTGGGCGCCGAGGCCTCCATGGTTTTTGTGGGCAATACCCGGCACACCGTGGCCTACATGCTCAAACATTCGAATCTCTTCGAAGAGTTGCCCGACAAGTTTTACGATTCCGCTTTCTTGGACCGCATCCATTTTTATGTACCCGGCTGGGAGGTGGACATCATTCGCGGGGAGATGTTCTCCGACGGCTACGGGTTCGTGGTGGATTATCTGGCCGAAATTCTCCGATCGATGCGGAACCACGATTACTCGGACCGGTATCAGGAAAACTTTACGCTGTCGTCCGACATATCCAGCCGGGACCGGGACAGCATCCACAAAACCTTCTCCGGCCTGATGAAAATCCTTTTTCCGCATGGCGAGGTGTCCAAAGAAGAGGCCGAAGCGCTGCTCCGGTTCGCCGTCGAAGGCCGAAAGCGGGTGAAGGATCAGCTGATGCGGATCGATACCACCTACCCCAAGGTGAATTTCACTTACCTGGATGGCTCGGGAAAATCCAAAACGGTTAAAACCCTCGAAGAGGAAGAATATCCTCATCATTATTATAAAATTGTTGATGAGGCGGACGACGGAACAACCGACTCCGAGAGCAGTCCTGCTGAAGTCCGTACGGAATCGCCGGGAATCGCGGATGAATCCATTTTGAAGGAACAGCACCTGACGATCCAGGAAAATCAGAAAGGCATTTCCTTCGATACCCTATTGGGGCCGTATCTGCGCGGGGCGAGCAAAATCACGGTCACAGACCCTTACATCCGTCTGTTCTATCAAACACGGAATTTTATGGAGCTCCTTGAAACCATCGTGACCCTTAAATCCCCGGATGAAGAGGTTTCCATTCACCTGGTGACGACCGAAGACGATTTTAGAGGGGAACAGCAAAAAGAGAATTTTGAGGAAATAAAGGAATCCAGTGGTGCGGTCGGCATTCATTTTACCTGGGAATTCGATGAAACCGGAACCATTCATGCTCGCCATATTGTGACCGACCACGGCTGGAAGATTCTTCTGGATCGCGGTCTGGATATTTTTCAGCCTTACGAAATGAACGCCGCCTTCGCGTTTTCAAATCGACTCCAGAAATACCGGCAATGCAAGGCGTTCGAGGTGACGTTTATCAAACAGGACCCGGCTATTGTCTCTGAAAAACTTCAACAAGGGTGATTTTCAGAATGCTGCCATTCTTCTTTGGAAAATCCCATCTCTTCTTGAAAAAAAACATCTTCATCGGTTATATAGATTTGGCCAGGCGCCGAAAAACATCGGACAGGGAAATCAAAGAATTCCTGGATCAGTACCGTCAATCCCGAAAAGGCGGACCCTCTGAAGAAGAACGGTGGGAAGCACGGGCAGCACCGATCTTCTTCGCCAGTTCATGCAGCGACATTTCACGGTACTCCCGCCAGACCCGAATCGGGTTGGCTCCGTCCAGAATGCGATAGACCACTTCCGCAGGGACAAGATCTTTACGATTTTCATTGATCTTTAGAACGGCTTCATCGAAATCCTGTATGTCTCTTTCGAGCACCTCTTTTTCCACTTTATACAGAACCCGATAATTTCCCGCCCGCAGACGCCAACCGGGTCGTCCCTATATTCTCAACTGCACTCTTCCCGCTTGACCGAACACGCCGACAATATCTGGTTTTCGATGGACTGATCCCGGTAGACGGTGATGCCCTTGACCTCCAATTCCACCGCCCGCATGAAGAGTTTGCGAATGTCGTCCGGGGTGGCGGACCGGGGGACGTTGACGGTCTTGGAGACGGCGTTGTCGGTGAACTTCTGGAACACGGCCTGGATTTCGAGGTGCCACTCGGGGTCGATGTCCCAGGCGGACTGGAACACGTCTTTCGGGATCGGTTTTCCCGCTTTCCGGTACCGATCGTAAATGGGATGGACCTCCTTGAAGACGGTATCCACCACCCGGCGTTCGGTTTCAAAACAGAAGACCGGTTCGATGCCGCTGCTGACCCCGGCGATGAGGCTGATGGTGCCGGTGGGGGCCACGGTGGTCAGGGTGGCGTTGCGCCGTTTTCGAATCCCCTTTCGGGGGAAAATGGAGTGGTCGAAGGCCGGAAAATTCCCCCGCCGCTCGGCCAGCTCGGCCGAGGCCTCCTCGGCGGCGGATTGAATGCAGGCCATGATCCGTTCGGCCAATTGGGCGGCGCGCTCGCTCTGGTAGGGAACCCCCAGCAGAATCAGGAGATCGGCGAAGCCCATCACCCCTAAGCCGATCTTTCGGTTGGTGCGGCTCCACTCCTCCACCTGGCGGAGCGGATACCGGTTGATTTCGATGACGTTGTCGAGAAAGTGGACGGCGAGTTTGGCCAGCCGGGCCAGTTCCGTGAGGTCGATATCCCCGTCCCGAATGATTTTGGTGAGATTGATGGAGCCGAGGGTGCAGGATTCATAGGGCAGCAGGGGCTGCTCCCCGCAGGGATTGGTGGCCTCGAGACGACCGAACCGGGGGGTCGGGTTGGCCTGGTTGATCCGGTCCAGAAACAAGAGTCCGGGATCGCCGGAGCGCCAGGCGCTTTCCACGATCCGGTCCAGAATGGCCGAGGGATCTTTCCGGCCGACCGCCACCCCGGTCCTGGGGTGG
>JAABSQ010000317.1 GCA_011390315.1 Desulfobacteraceae bacterium | reverse complement strand
CAAACAAAAAAGGGCGGCGGTGATCAGGGTCGGATAAAAGGCGATGCTCTGGATGATTTCCAGATAGAGGCGCCGGGCACGATTGACGATTTTCTTCATGGCGATTGCTCATATGTGGAGTGGGATATTCATTTGTGTTATATCCGCTTGAAACTCCTTTCACAATCCTTAATTTTATTAGGATGCGGTCTGCTTTAGAAATGGCTTGTGCATCCGCACATTCTTCAATAGGATGTCTTCCGGTTACGACAACGGAATGACCGCGCGCTTTTCTCAACCCGACACTGGGAGCTGTCGATGCCAGAATTATCTTCGGTCGTTTCGAAACTGAGCCAAAAGGCGGTGATTGTCCTCAATACCGGATCCGGCTTTTTTGAAGGAGTGAATTCAGAAAACCGCAAAACCGCCCTTCTGGATAAATTGTCCGTCACCTTTCCGGAGGCAAAGATTCTGAAGCCCGACCCCGAGGACATCGGCCCGACGATCACCCGGGCGGTGGATCAGGGCGTCAAACTGATCATCGCCGGCGGCGGAGACGGCACCCTGAATGCGGCGGCCAATCTTTTGGCCGACACCCAAACCGCGCTGGCCATCTTGCCGATGGGAACCTTCAATTATTTTGCCCGGGATTTGAAGCTGCCCCTCGATCCGGAGACGGCCGTCGACGCGATCGCCGGCGGTTTCGCCTTGCGGATGGATTTGGGACAAGTGGAAATGGGGGATTCCAAAAAGCAATTTTTTCTTCACAACGCTTCCCTCGGGGTTCATTCACTGGCTGTGGAAAAACGGAACGAATACAAGCGAAACCTCGGTATCAACAAAGCCCTGGCCATCAGTTGGGCGCTTCTGGAGACCATCTGGAAGCCGCCCCGATTGGAAGGGCGTCTGGAAAGCCGCGAACGGGCCGAATTCCTCCGTTCTCCGTTCGTTTTCATCGGAAACAACACCTACGACACCACCAGCCTGGCCTTTTTAGACCGGAAATCCTTGACCGACGGACGGCTGACCGTTTTATACTCGCCGCCGATTCCATCCCGTTCGCTTCTGAAGCTGGCGGCACTGACCCTGGTCAAACGCAGCTTCCGCGAAATACCCGAACTGATCAACCTGCACACGGAGGAGGTCACCATTCGAACCCGAAAAAAACACCTGAAGCTGATTCTGGACGGAGAATTTATGAAGATTCCCCCGCCCCTGACCTTTCGTATTCATCCTCAAAGTTTGACCATCATCGCCCCCAAAGAGGCTGCATGACCCGACTGGCCCATGTGTCGGATCTCCATTTCGGTACGGTCAAACCGGTATTGGCCGCCGGATTGCTGGACAGCCTGAACCGGCTCCAACCGGATCTGGTGGTGGTCAGCGGCGATCTCACTCAACGGGCGCGAAGCCGCCAATACCGGGCCGCCCGGGAGTACCTGGATCAGATTCCCTTTCCCAAAATCGTGGTGCCGGGAAATCATGACGTGCCGCTTTACCATGTCTACAACCGGTTTTTCCATCCGTTGAGAAATTATAAGCGATACATCACCACCGACCTGGCCCCGATGTATCAGGACGACAAGGTCGCGGTGCTGGGCATCAACACGGCCCGGTCTTTCACCCGCAAGGACGGCCGATTGTCGGTTTCACAGATCCGCCTGGTTTACCAGCGTTTCTGCGGACTTCCCCCGGATGTCTTTCGGGTCCTGGTCACCCATCATCCTTTCCTTTCACCCCCGGAAGGCCCCAAGCGGGTGGTCGGCAGGGCGGAAAGGGCCCTTCAATATCTGGAAAAATGCCGATTGGGCCTGGTCCTCTCCGGCCACTATCACATGAGTTACGCCGACGGCTCCCATGCGGCCTATCGAGCGCTTCAAAGTTCGGTCCTGGTGGTTCAGGCCGGCACCGCCACCTCCCGGCGGGTTCGAAAAGAACGGAACGCCTTTAATTTCATTCAAAGAACCGAGGGGAAAGTGGTGTTGGATGTGCATATGTGGGACGGCGGCGCCTTTGCACCGGCCCGGCGTGAAATCTTTCAACGCAACGGCCGCAAGCGATGGGAAAAACGAGAAAATACAGCAATTCCCCCCGGCTTGCGATACACAGGAGACATTTGATTTCATGAAAAGGGTTGTAAAAGCACTAGGTATTGCGTTTTTGATGGTATCGGCTTTGGGTCTTTTATCGGGATGTTATTCCACCGGCCGGGCCATCGGGGAGTCCCTGCGAAAGGTGGAAACGAAAATCGATCGGTTTCAGGAAGGGTACGAGGACGGCCGGTACGGCTATTTCGAGGGGCCCTCCCCTTTCGATATTCTCGAGGAACCGGAACCCCGCTTGAGATCGGAGCCGATGCCTGGTACACTCGGCATGGAGCAGCCGGTAGCGCCTCCGATTCCCGAAGCCTATGAAGAAAACATCGAAGAACCGATCGTACCGGACGTTCCAAGAGAACCATGACCGCCTATTTCATTCGCCGTTTTCTGCTGATCATACCGACTTTTATCGGGATCACCATTATGGTGTTCACCATCACCCGGTTTGTGCCCGGGGGGCCCATTGAACGGATCATTCTGCAGGCCCAGCAGATGCAGAACACCCTGGGCGCCGGCCCGTCGGGAATGGCGGGCGATGAGCGATCCCAGCCGCTTTCGGAATCCCAGATTCAGCAGCTCAAAGAATATTACGGCTTCGACAAACCGATTCTGGTGAGCTACCTGGAATGGCTGGGCAAGGTGCTGACCGGCGATCTGGGCACCTCCACCCGGTATTACGACCCGGTCTGGGATATGATCAAAAGCCGCATCCCCATATCGCTGTATTTCGGTGTCTTGACCATGATCCTGACCTACGGGGTGTGCATCCCCCTGGGGCTGGCCAAGGCGATTCGGCACAAAAGCGCCTTCGACAACGTCAGCTCGGTGGTCGTCTTTATCGGGTATGCCATTCCCGGATGGGTGGCCGGGGTGCTGATGCTGATGCTGTTCTCTTCCCGGTGGGAAATTTTCCCTCTGGGAGGGCTCACCAGCGACATGTTTTTCGAATATTCGGCATGGGAAAAAGCGGTGGACATCCTCTGGCACACGGTCCTGCCCCTGACCGCCTACATGATCGGCTCCTTCACCGTCATGACCTTTCTCATGAAAAACACCGTCATGGACAATCTCGCATCGGATTACGTGCGCACCGCCATCGCCAAAGGGCTGCCGTTTAAACAGGCGGTCTTCCACCATGCCCTGCGCAACAACCTGATTCCCATCGCCACCCATTTCGGCAACAACATCTCCATCATTCTGACCGGATCATTTCTCATAGAAAAGGTGTTCAATATCAACGGCATGGGATTGCTCGGCTATGAATCGATTCTGGACCGGGATTATCCGGTGGTCATGGGGATTCTGGTGATTTCTTCTCTGCTGTTGATGATCGGAAACATTCTGTCGGATATCTGTGTGGCCTTCGTCGATCCGAGGGTACAATTCAAATGAAACCGTTTCAAAATATGAACCCGCTCACCCTGCGTAAATTACGCCGGTTCAAATCGATCCGCCGGGGGTATTACTCCTTTCTTATTTTCGCCTTGTTGCTCCTGATCTCCATTTCTGCGGAACTGCTGGTCAACAGCCGGGCTTTGATCGTTCATTACAACGGCGAATATTTTTTCCCCACCTATGGAGACATGATTCCGGGGACCGTTTTCGGCCTTGATTATGCCTATGAAACCAACTACCGGCAGCTCAAGGAAAAATTTCGAACCGAAGACGAAGGCGACTGGGTGCTGCTGCCGCCGGTGCCCTACAATGCCTATGAAAACGATCTTCAAGAAAATGCCTGGCCCCCCTTTCCGCCTTCTTTTGAGGATCGCCACTATCTGGGCACCGATGTGGTGGGCCGGGATATCGTGGCCCGCCTGGTCTACGGATTCCGCATCGCCATCTTTTTTTCCCTGGGCCTGCTGTTGGCCAACTACACCATCGGGGTCTCCATCGGCTGTTCCATGGGATATCTGGGCGGAAAATTCGATCTGTTTTTTCAACGGATCATTGAAATCTGGTCCAATGTGCCCTTTTTGTATGTCATCATCATCATCTCCTCCATCGTGGTGCCCAATTTCTGGCTTCTGATCCTGATCATGGCCTTTTTCGGCTGGATCGGCATCACCTGGACCATGCGGACGATCACCTATAAGGAAAAGGCCCGGGAATACGCCCTGGCGGCCAAGGCCCTGGGCGCCTCCGATATGCGGGTGATCTTTAATCACATCATTCCCAATACGGTGGCCATTATCGTCACCTTTGCGCCGTTTTCGGTCTCCAGCGGCATCGTGGCCCTCACCTCTCTCGATTATCTCGGATTCGGCCTGCCGCCCCCTACCCCGAGCTGGGGAGAACTTCTTCAGCAGGGCTGGGCCAACATGTGGGCCTGGTGGATCGCCGGCTCGGTCATTGCGGCCATGATCGTCACCCTGCTGACGGTGACCTTCATCGGGGAAGCGGTCAGGGAAGCCTTTGATCCCAAACTGCACACCGTCTATGAGTGAATGGTGTGAAAAATCAAAATTCTGCTTATATTGTTGACT
>JAABSQ010000316.1 GCA_011390315.1 Desulfobacteraceae bacterium | reverse complement strand
CAATGGGTGGTGACCGGGCGGGCGATCATGCGGTTGATGGCGATGTCTTCGCCGCACACTTCGCAGATGCCGTAATCTCCCTCCTCGATCCTTTCGAGGGCGAGTTGAATCTTGCCGACCAGGTTCCGCTCTCGATTCCGGATGCGCAGGGTGAACATCTGATTGGCATCAAAAGAGGCCTGATCCAGAAGGTCGGTCAAACACTCCCCGGAATGTCGAAGGTTGAATACCGTGTCATCGGCCCGCCGGTCGAGTTCGTTGAGCCAGTGGGTCAACAATTGCCTGAAATATTGAATGTCTTTTTCTTTCATATCGATCATCCTTCAAACAGTGAGGGTGGGAAGGGATATTGGAAGGAAAACAGAGTTCTTACCAAAGAATTCAGCAATTCTTATGCCAGAATGCCTAAAGGGCGGTTTTTTAAAAATAAATGTAAATCCTAAAAAGTCAATATCGGTCGTGCGAATTCCTGTCCACCCCTCTTTCTACCTTGAAAAAAGTGTTGACAGAGGGGATTCCTGTCGAATATTTGAATTGTGAATTTTATCAATCTACGAATTTTGAAGGACCTACGCTCGCATCGTGTAGGTTTTTTTATGCGAAAAATTCCGGCCCTCGGCCGATGGAACATGCAAGGATTTCTATGGGCCGGGTTGAGCGGTCTTCTGCTTACGGTTTCCTTTCCCAGGTTCGACCTGGAATGGGCGGCTTGGTTTGCGCTGGTCCCCCTCCTTTATTCGGTAAGGGACCTTCGATGGTCCGGCGGATTCCGGCTGGGGTTCATCTGCGGACTCGTCCATTATCTCACGCTGATGTACTGGCTGGTCCATACCATGCAGACCTACGGCCATCTGCCGATCTATCTTGCGGCGCCGCTGCTCTTTCTTCTGGCCGGTTACCTGGCCCTGTTTACCGGCCTTTTTTCCGCGACGGCGGCCTCCATCTCCAGTCCGGCTCTGATGGCGGCGGTGCTCCCGCTTTTGTGGGTCTCCCTGGAATACATCCGCTCATTTCTGTTTTCCGGCTTTCCGTGGGAACTTCTGGGATACGCCCAATTTAGGAATTTACATCTCATTCAGATATCGGATATAGTCGGGGTATTCGGAATTTCGGCCCTGACCGTGCTGGTCAATACCGCGATTCTGATCGTTCTATTACAATGGAAGCAACAGACCTGGCGGGGCACGCCGGTGAGCAACCGTCTGGCCGTGATGTATACCGCCGCAGCATTGGCGTTTCTGGGGCTGACCTTCGGCTATGGAATCCACAGAAAGGCGGAGGTGGACCGGCGAATCGCCACGGCTCCCAAAACACGGGTCGCGGTCGTTCAGGGCAATATCAGCCAGGACGTCAAGTGGAAATCGGCTTACAAAAAGAGCCACACCCAAAAATACATCGACCTCTCCCTCTCGGCCATGTCGGAACGGGCCGACCTGATGGTCTGGCCCGAGACCGCCGTTCCCTTTTATTTTCAACACGATCGGGCTTTGACCGATCAGGTGGTGCGGGGGATTCGACAATCCGGGGCCCATTTTCTGATCGGAAGTCCCTCCTTCATTCGCAGGGACAACGACGTCGATTATTACAACAGCGCCTTTTTCATTCATCCGAAAGGGGAAGTCGCGGGCAAGTACGACAAGGTTCACTTGGTTCCCTACGGGGAGTATGTGCCGCTCAAGCAATGGCTTCCATTTGTAGGTAAGATCGTGGAACAGGTGGGCGATTTCAAAACCGGAACCATGGGAGAGGTGCTGGTTTCCGAAGACTACCGGCTCGGGGTGCTGATCTGCTACGAAGGGATTTTTCCGAATCTCTCCGCGGCCATGGCCCGGAACGGGGCCCGGCTGCTGGTCAACATCACCAATGATGCCTGGTACGGCGCCACCAGCGCCCCTTACCAGCATTTTTCCATGGCGGTGTTCCGGGCCGTCGAAAACCGCCGGGCATTGATCCGCTCCGCCAATACCGGCATCAGCGGGTTTATCGATCCGGCAGGACGGATCACGGCGACCACCCGGCTATTCGAAGACGCGGTCATGACCCGGGAGGTTCCGCAACTCGACATACAGACCGTCTATTCCCGGCACGGAGACTGGTTCGCCCGCCTCTGCCTCGGATTGACCCTTATTCTAATCACCTTGCATCTATACAGGAGGAAACAAACATGACTTCAGAATTGAAACAGACCGTCAAGGAGCTTCATCAACAATTAGAACAGCTTCGGGGTTATCTTTGACCTGGCTGACAAGGAAAAACGGCTCGCGGAGATCGAACATATTCTCTCCCGGGAAGGATTCTGGGACAATCCGGAAGACGCCAAATCCATTCTCCAGGAGCGCACCGTTCTGAGCGATAAGATCGACGCCTACAAGGCCCTGGAAGCCGATCTGGAAGACAGCCAGGTGCTGCTGGAACTGGCCGTGGAGGAAGGCGACGGCGGCGTCCTTCAAGAGGTGGAATCTCAAGTGGACGCCATTGAAAAACGGATCAATCAGTTCTCATTGAATCTGATGCTGGACGGCGAAAATGACGCCAACAACGCCATCATATCCATCAATGCCGGGGCCGGCGGCACCGAAGCCCAAGACTGGGCCGAGATGCTCTTTCGCATGTATGCCCGGTGGGTGGAGAAAAAAGGGTATGACAGCGAAATCATCGACCTTCAGCCGGGGGATGAGGCCGGCATTAAAAGCGTGACCTTTACCGCATCCGGAAAATACGCCTACGGCTATCTCAAATCGGAACGGGGGGTTCACCGTCTGGTTCGGATCTCCCCCTTCAATGCGGGCGGGAAACGCCATACCTCTTTTGCCTCGGTCTTCGTCTATCCGGAGCTGGACAATGAAATCGTGGTGGATATCGATGAAAAAGACCTTCGCATCGATGTCTTTCGGGCCAGCGGCGCCGGCGGCCAGCACGTCAACAAGACCAGCAGCGCGGTGCGGATCACCCATCAGCCCACCGGCATCGTGGTCCAGTGCCAGCAGGAAAAATCACAGCACCGGAACAAGGACCTAGCCATGAAGGTGCTTCGGTCCCGGCTGTATGAATTCGAAAAGCGGAAGCAGGATGAAAAATGGGATGAGATCAATGCCGCCAAGGAAGAGATCGCCTGGGGCAGCCAGATCCGGTCCTATGTGCTTCATCCCTACCAGATGGCCAAGGATCACCGAATCGATCTGGACATCGGAAACGTCAATGCCGTACTCGACGGCGACATCGATCCTTTTATCGAAGGGGTCCTTCTTGCCGGAAAAACCGCCTGACCTCAAACCGAAGATCGCGAAAGATGGTCAATCCCCAAGAAATTCTTTTGGAGTACTATGATCCGGATACGGATCTCTTCCAAATGCTGATGGCCCATAACGAGCGGGTCGCCGAAAAATCTCTGGAGGCGGCCCGCCGGGTGGGCCATCTGAATCCGGACCTCGGGTTTATCGAAGAGGCGGCCCTGCTCCATGACATCGGCATCTTCATGACCGACGCCCCCGAACTCTGCTGCCATGGGCAGCACCCCTACCTGTGCCACGGAATTCTCGGCCGCTCCATTCTCGAAAAGCACGGCCTGCATCGCCACGGCCTGGTCTGCGAGCGCCATATCGGGGTGGGCATCACGGCCCAGGAGATCGAAAAAAACCGGCTTCCCCTGCCGGTTCGGGACATGCGCCCGACCACGGTGGAGGAAGAGATCATCGCCTACGCCGACAAGTTCTTCTCCAAGGATTGCACGGACCTGGTTCATGCACATTCGGTGGAGTGGATCGTGAAAGGGCTGGAAAAACATGGCCCGGACAAGGGCCAAATTTTTCATTCCTGGGTCGAGCGGTATGAAAACGGCAAAGGGTGCCCATGAACCCGCTCATCGAGGCGCTCCGGTTTTATTTCATCACCGATGACAATGCTCCGGAATGGGGTCCGCTGGACCAGGTTCGATCTGCAATTGAAGGCGGGGCCACCCTGATCCAGTACCGGAACAAGTCCTATGACGATTCATTTCTTGGGGAAGTGATCCAAATTCGGGACTTTTGCCGGCAAAAAGGGGTGGGGCTGGTGATCAATGACCACATCGATCTGGCCGTGCAGGTCGAGGCGGACGGCGTCCACCTGGGGCAATCAGATGCCTCGCCCGCCTTGGCCAGGCAGCAGCTGGGTCCCGCCGCCATCGTGGGCACATCCGTCTCCGACCTGGGGGAATTGGCCGCCACCGACCTCGCCCCCTGCGATTATATGGGAACCGGTCCGGTCTTCGCTACCGGGACCAAAACAGATGCCAAAGCGGTCAAGGGATTGACCGGATTTCAGGAAATCGTGAAAAAGGCTCCGGTGCCGGTGGTGGCCATCGGCGGGATCACGGCCGAGAACGCCCGGGCCTGCTTTGAACACGGCGCGGCCGGCGTCGCCGTCATCAGCTACATCTCCCGGGCAAAAAACCCCTTAGAAAACGCTCGAAAACTCGGGGATGTCTGTCGGGACTGGTTCCGTTCCAAATCCCGCTCCTGAAAAACAACTTGCCATTCACACCGCTTCCGGATTAAATTCATCCTGTTCCGATTGGGGTGTCTCGCGCACG
>JAABSQ010000315.1 GCA_011390315.1 Desulfobacteraceae bacterium | reverse complement strand
GGGGTGTTTTTTCTCGCAGAGGCTCGCAAAATTATTCGCGGATTTTCGCTGATAGGACCGGAACATTCATCTACCTGCAACATCCCGGATTACCTCCAGGATCTGCTCCACATCTTTCTTCGTGGTTCGCGGATTGATGAAGCAGGTTCGAAGAGCTGTTATTCCATTGATTTTCGTGGCCGTCAGAAATATCCGCCCGTCCTGTTCGATGGCGTGAGCCAGTTTGCGGTTCAGATTTTCAGCATCTTCTTCACTCATCTCGTCAGGCCTGTACCTGAAGCAGGCAATAGAGAGCGGCACCGGGGCCATCAGTTCAAAATCGTCTGATTCTTCTGCCAATTCGGCGAGGTACTGCGCGTTGTCAATATCACCCTGAATGGTTTCGCGCAGGCGTCTTGCACCATAGGCTTTCAGCGTCATCCACACCTTGAGCGCCTTGAAGCTTTTCGTGAGGGGAAGCTGATACTCCATAAGGTCGATCCTCCCTCCGCTGTCGTCATTCGAACGGAGATAATCAGGGATGAGGCTGAATGTTTTTCTGAGCTTTTCGGGCTCCTTCACAAGAATACAGGCTGCCTCAAAAGGAACGTAGAGCCATTTGTGGGGATTGATTACCACCGAGTCGGCTTTCTCCATACCACGGAAAAGATGCCCTACACTTTCCAATGCCGCGGCCGGTCCACCATACGCAGCGTCCACGTGATACCAGATTCCGTATTCTTTTGCTATCTCCGCGAGTGCATTCAGGTCATCCACCGCTCCCGAGTTGGTGGTACCGGCAATTCCGATAATGCAGACCGGCTGGAATCCATCCTTAAGATCCCGTTCAATCTGTACTATCAGCTTAGCCGGCCGGATGCGGAAACGATCGTCGACCGGAATCTTGCGCAGATGGTCGAGGCCGATACCCAGCATATCCACCGCTTTGTCGAAGCTGGAGTGTCCTTCACCCGACACATAGACCGTCATCGGCTTCATTCCTGTAAGTCCTTTCCGACTCATGCCTTCCGGCATCATATTTTTGCGGGCCACGGCCAGGCAATTGAAGTTTGCCGTGGAACCGCCGTCCAGTATCGCACCTGCTGCACCGTCTGAGTAGCCGATAAACTGGCAGACCCATCTGATCACCAGCTTTTCCAGTTCCGTGCTCACCGGTGAAGAGTGCCACTTCAGATTATTCTGATTCAACGCTGCACTGAGCATCTCGGCCAGAATAGCCACCTGATTGCCTCCTCCGGTTATATAGCCGTAGTAGTGCGGACCCACACTCATTGTAGCTGCTCCCACAACATCCGTTCTCACCTTTCCGAGCAGATTTTCGATATCCATGCCCTCTTCCGGCAGGTTTTCTGCAAATTTGGCCATCACCTCATCCGGTTCCATTCCGGGAAATACCCGCCGGTTCAGTTTTTCGGAATAGATTTCACGCACAATCTCACCCGCCCGGCGGATGTATCCCTGAATCTCATCAGGGGTGAAATCGAGATTTTTCTCAGCCATTCATTTCATTTCTGCTTGAAAAAGGTCAGTCGCCAAATGATCCGATAGGGCCCGGATACACAACCGGACTTTCATATCCTTCCTCCGATACGCTGGCAACACCGAAGAAGTAGTTGTCGATCACGATATTATCCAGGGTATATTCGGTAACATTTCCCGTAAGCCGCCCGTACGTCCATACCGGGGATGTGGTGAGTCTCCAGTACACTTTATAGCCCTCCAGCTGCGGGTTCTGCTCCGGGTTGAGCGCATCCCAGCTCAGCGTGGTGCTTGGGCGAACGGCACCGCTGATTTCCACGCCCGAAGGCGGTGCGGGTGCTTTGGCCATACCCGCAAGCGATACCACATTCAGGGCTGTCAGTTTGGCCGCATAGTCAAAGTCGACGTGCTCAATAACGTCACCGTATTCAATGCCGTTTTCAGTGCGGATGTCCTGATGCTGCCAGTTGTAGTTCTCATTGGTTTCCATTATCCGCACTGCAGGCAGGCCAACATCGTTGAACGGACGATGATGCCCGCCCCGGCCAAACCGGTCGAGCCTGTAGATCATCATCACATCCAGATTGTCGATGTACTGCTCGCCCATCACATGAACGTAACGGGCCAGATTCCGGGAAGGCGAATCCACTTCACCGCCGGTAAAACGCCTGATTCGTGCTTCGCGCTCCGTTTCCGTGGGACGCGTTCCTTCAGAAAATACACGCGCCGTTGTATTATTGATCACACCATTGATACCTACAATATTGCCGATCATGTCGTTATTGAGAACCGCCTTGATGCGCCAGTCGTTTTCGAGTGCATAGTCGGCAACGATCTGTCCGCCAAACAGTCCCTGCTCCTCACCGGAGAGACCCGCGTACACAATCGTGCCCGAAAACTCATGCTTTGAGAGCACTCTTGCTGCTTCGATGGTTCCTGCCATGCCGGAGGCGTTATCGTTTGCACCCGGCGAGTCGGTTTCTGCATCCATCACATTCGATGCTCGGGAATCGATATCACCGGTCATCATCACAACCCGGTTCGGGTCGGCTGTTCCACGCTGTACGGCCACCACATTTACAATCTGTACCGGCTCCGGTATCCGGTTTTCGCCGCCCACAGTTCCGTTCACATAAAAAACCTCCAGGCAACCGCCGCACTCTTCAGAGATCTTTTCAAACTCACGCTTGATCCAGCGACGGGCCGCTCCAATCCCCTTGGTGTCGGATGTGGTATCGGAGAGCGTATGGCGGTTTTCAAAACCAGCCAGAATCCGGATATCGGTTTCGAGCCGGTTGGCCGATACGTCATCGGCAAGCTGCTTGAGAAAAGGCTGGTAGACGGGTACGGATGAAGCGCCGGTACTTGCATGCGACTGGGCAAAAACATCCGGGGAAAGTGTAAACGTCATAATTATGAGCGTCAGCGGTATTGAAAAGATCGATTTCATAGGGATAGATTGGTTGATGAAAAGGTTTCGGAACTTAACGAAATTGGTTCTGATCGGAAAGGCCGGGGGACGGGCTGCATATTTTTTTACGAATTGTCGCTCATCAAAAGAAAAAAAGAAATGATACAATTGATCTTCGATCTTTTATTTTAAAGCGCTCGAATAAATAAACGAATGATTTTTTATGAGGAAGGAGTTTGAACGGTCGAAACTGCTCTGGCAGAACCCTGAAACGAGGCGAAAAATCTATTTCGGAGCGTTTATCACGCTCGTAATTGCGGGTATTTACCATGCAACGGCATTCGGCAGTTTCCCCGAACAGGGCAACCATTACGGTTTCTGGTCGATCATGCCGCCCCTGGTCGCCATCGTTCTTGCATTCTGGACGCGTGAAGTGGTTAGCGCGCTGTTTATCGGAATCTGCCTGGGAGGTGTGATCGCCGGAGAGCTGAATGTTGTGCAGGTTTACCTGATTCCATCAATCGGAACGGAGAGCTTTGCCCTGATCCTGCTTGTCTATCTCTGGGCCCTGGGCGGGCTCATTGGCATATGGACCCGTACCGGCGGGGCTGAGCGGTTTGCGGTCTGGGCCAGTGATATTATGGTTCGGGGACCCCGTTCCGCCAAATTTTTTACCTGGATGATGGGCCTCATTTTTCATCAGGGTGGCACGATCAGTACTGTACTTACAGGCGCCACCGTAAGGCCCGTTGCCGACAAGCACAAGGTATCGCATGAAGAACTTGCATATATGGTCGACAGTACGGCGTCGCCCGCCGCCACGCTGATACCCTTCAACGTCTGGCCAATCTACGTTAGCGGACTTGTAATCGGTACCCTTGCCATTTTTGAAACTCCCCAGGATGGCATCAATTTCTTCTTCGCCTCGCTGCCTTATAACTTTTATGCCATTTTCGCCATTCTGATCACGCTGGGATTCGCATTGGAAATTCTTCCCTGGGTGCCCGGCAAAAAGATGCGCAAAGCCGTGGAAAGAGCCCGAACCACCGGGCTCCTCGACCGGAAAGGGTCCACACCCATGGCAGCCGACGAGCTTGTGCAGAGCAAGGTGCCCGACAGTTATAACCCCGGGCTGATCGATTTCTTTGGCCCCATAGGTGCACTACTGGGCGTTGCGATTATTCCATACGTTTACACTTTTTTCATACTGGGATCGGATGAACCGCTTCTGCTCATTGCAGAAGCTTTTGTTCTTGCCGTTTTAGCCGGCATTTTCATCGCCATCGCAAAAGGAATGTCGCTGCAGATTGCGATTAACGGATTTATCGACGGGTGCAAGGGGGTAACCATCGGGGCCATTATCCTTGCTCTGGCGGTTACCCTTAAGGAAGTGGCCGACTCTGTTGGAACGGCCGCATATGTGGTTGAGATGATTGGTGACCTGGTAGTTCCCTCTCTGCTGCCCGGTGTTCTGATGATTCTCTGCATGATCATTGCTTTCTCGACCGGAACATCCTGGGGCACCTATGCGGTGGTGTTTCCCATTGCCGTTCCCCTTGCATGGGCGGTCGTACCCGATATCTTCTTCCTGCAGCTCTCCTTTGCAGCCGTAATCGGGGGAAGCGTGATGGGCGATCAGTGCTCACCCATATCGGATACCACCATTCTGAGCTCCCTCTCAACCGGCTGCGACCTGATGGATCACGTTACCACGCAGCTCCCGCTT
>JAABSQ010000314.1 GCA_011390315.1 Desulfobacteraceae bacterium | reverse complement strand
CTCCGTCTCTTGGAGATCCATTGCTCTAAATATGCCTCTGAAAATCGCCTCATCATGACACAAAACCCCCAATTTTTATCAGAATTGATAATAAAAAAGGGGGGTGTTTGTCAATGCCAATGTTTTCTGAAAGGAACGAAAATACAACGAGGTTTTCAAATGTGCTCCGTCCGCTCGCTTCCCTTTACGGCTACAACATATTGCGGCCGAGGGGGACGCGAGCGGACGGCAAGGCAGCATGGCCTTATCGGCGGGTGGGTCGTGGTTTCTAGCGTCCCATAGATCGAGGTGGACCAGGATCTTTTCGATGATCGGGCCGGTTTCGAGAAACGCTATGATTCTCATTTGATGCAGACAATCGGGACAGCAAAGCGGATCGACCTCGAGATTTTTTGGATAAACCTCACCCCCTTGAAAAATTCATGAAGCTGATGGAAAACCCGAAGATTCAGGCCATTGTCGAGAAGATGGCCCCGAAGGAATAACAGGAAAATCTCAGTTCGACACCCGATACAGTACGTCCGCCACGTTGCGGACGTATTGTTCATCGGAAATCCCTTCCACCGCCGCCTCCGGAAACCCCACCTTGGCCTTGTAGTGGGTCGCCAGGGTTTTAAACAGATCCACCCGGGCCGCCGGGTCCATTTCATTCCGACGCAGCACCGCCCGCAGGGCGATTTCCGCTTCTTGCACCGAGGTCCGGCGGCGCAGCCGGGCCGCCAGGTGGGGATGCTCCCGCAGCGAGTTGTACATCGTCCCCATGATCTGATCCACATCCGGTTCTTTGATTGTGGGATGCCGCACCACGATGGTGTTGGCGGCCAGATCCCCCAGCCGCTGGGCCTTTTTGGAGATCAGACACCCGAGCCCCCCCACCAGGTAAAAAGCCGGCAGGCTGTCCACGAACCGAAGCAGGTTTCGAATCACCACCTGACGGAACTGAAGCCGCAGCCCGTTTTCATCCATCACCCGCAGCCGAAGCAGCCGTTTGCCCAGGGTCTGCCCCCGCCATCCCCATTCCAGGAGGATGCCGTAGCCGATGGAAATCAGAAAATAGGCCAGAATCTGAAAGGCCCCGGCCAGGTCCCGATTGAGAGCGCCTAAAATCTGGACCGCGATCCCCAACAGTCTGGACAAGGCCCCGATGCAGGCCAGGTCCACGCCCCAGGCCAGAAACCGGGTGACCGGCCCGGCCAGGTGAAGGGAAAAGGCGACCCCTTCCGGGGTGCGGATGGTGAGGGTGGGGGTTTTTTCAGCGGGCATGGTCAGTGTCCCTCGCATCGGCGTCCGCCTGTATTTTTCGGCCCGACATTGATAGAAAAGTAAACAGCAGGATCAACTCCAGGGCGCCGAATCCGATCTTGAGCGCGTAGGGGATGATTGGTTCGTGGTACTGGCTGAGAAAGGCCTCGATGAACCCGGCCCAGACCAGTAGAACGGCGGTCCCGAAGATGAGGGTGACCAGATCACCGGAGATTTTCCGGAACCGGGTCCGGAAGGAAACCCGTTGTCCCCGCCCGATCATGGCCCCGGCCAGCACCAGCCCGGCCTGGGAGGCCAGCAGAATGGCCGGGATTTCCACCGCCCCGTGGGGCAGCAGCCATCCCAGCAGAAACCGGGTCTCCCCGGCCAGCAGGTAGTCGACCGCCACCGCTCCCAGCATCACCCCGTTGGAAAAGAGGACCACCACGGTGCCGAAGCCCCAGGTCATGCCCAGGGCCAGGGCGAAGATCGATACCTTGGTGTTGTGGGTCATGAGGGAGGAAGAAAAGCTGGCTTTTCGTTCTTCCAGTCCGAAACGAATTGTGTTTTCTTCCTTTTCCACCCGCTCCGACGGGTCTCCCTTCAGATGGGAAAAGGGCATCAGCACCGCCTTGGCATCCGGGTCGAGGGAGAGGGCCAGGCCGCCGAACAGCCCGCCGATGCTGAAGATGATCAGGGCCGTCCAGAAGGCGGTCAGGTGGCGGCGAAAGGCCCGAGGAAAGGTGCGGACAAACCACTGCCCGGCCGCGAACCGGCTCGAACCGGACCGGTTTTCATGAATCTCGCCGTAGGCCCGGGCCACCAGGGATTCGAGATAGACCCGCAGGTTGACCTCGGCCGAAAAGGTCTCGATTCGGGCCAGGTCGGCCGAAGCCCGCTGGTAGAGGTAGTGAAAGCGCTTGAGCTCCGAAAGGTCCATTCTCCGGGCCGGGTCTTTTTCCATCCGGTCCAGGCGCTGCTCCAGTTCGGTCCAGAAGGGCCGCTCCTCGGTGATGAATTTGTTCAGATCGATAATCATGGCCGTATCCGCCTCATAGCATCTGCCGCCCCTTCACCGCCAGGTACCGAGAGACCAGCCGGGCGCACATCCGTTCATCCTCGGTGAGCAGGTACTGGACCCCCCGCCGGTTGAGCCGCTTGCCGGTTTCCTGAAGCCCGTTCAAAAGCATCTGCCCGCCCAGCCGTCGGTAGAGGTCGTCGGTGGTCTCGACCCGGTCTCCGGCAAAAAGGGGCCGGGCCGCGGGCGGCTGAAGCAGGTTCACCAGCACCAGGTGGCGGCGTCGAACCAGGTCGATGCGGGAGATGAAGGTATCGGCCAGCACCGGGTCGTCGAGATGGGTCAGAAAGACCAGCAGGGCCCGCCGGCGAAGGCGGGTGGCGATGACGGTGAAGAGTTCGTGGAAATCGGGGCTCACCGGCCGGGGCTCCAGGGTGTACAGGCGGTCCCGGCAGAGCCCGTAATGGGTTTTGCCGCTTCGGGCCCGCAAAAAGGTCTGAACCTGGTCGTCGAAGGTGATGATCCCGAACTGATCCCCCTGACGTTCGGCCGCCAGGCCCAGGACCAGGGCCGCGGTGATGTAGCGGTCCAGGACCGTGGCGGAGACCGGGGAATCGGGCGCGCCGGCGGGCGTGTTCGAATCGGCCGGCGCCTCCATCTGCCGGCAGCTCAGGCGGGAGGCGTCGATGACCGCATAGATCTGCTGGGTCCGCTCCACCTGATAGATTTTGGTGACCGGATGACGCCGTTTGGCGGTGGCCTTCCAGTGGATGTCCTCATAGCTGTCGCCGGGAAGATAGTCGCGCAGCTGTTCGAAATCCCGCCCCTTCCCGACTTGCCGCCGGGTGTGGATGCCGGATGCGGGGTTCAGAAAGAGGCCGGCCAGGTTCCGGCGTTCGGTTCCTAATCCGGGATAGACCTGAATGTCGATGGAAATCGGACGCCGGGTTCGGGCCCCCCAGAAGCCGAGGGGGGATTCGGTTTCCAGGTAGACCGTATCCATTACAAATCGGCCCTTTTTCAGCCCTTGCAGGGTCCATCGAGAGGTTGAGAGTCCGACCTCGTTCAGGGCCACCCAACGGTCCACCGCATCGGTCTGAATCTCTTCGGGAAAGGGGAGACCGATTCGAAGGCGGTCCGGTCCGGATTCGCCGCGGCGGATGATCAGGTCCAGGTCCGCCGACCGGTCCACCGAGAGGCGGACCCCCTCGGAAGGGGCCACTTCGATGCCGGCGAGCTGTGTCGGCGCTCGAAAGGCGTCGACCAGGGCCAGCAGCGCCAGGGCCGCCAGACCGATCCCGAAGACGAGGCCCATCTCGGGAAGGGCCGTGGAAAAGAGGGCGCAGGGCAGACCGATGCAGCCGGCCCAGAAGAGAAGCCGGTTGGTGGGGACGAGGGTGGCCATGGACTTGCCCGATTTACCGGGGCACCGCAATGTCCTGAAGGATTCCGCCGATCACTTCGGAGACGGTCAGACCCTCCAGTTCGAATTCGGGCCGGAGCATGATCCGGTGGTCGAGCACCGGCGCCGCCATGGATTTGATGTCGTCGGGGGTGACGAAGTCCCGACCGGCCGCGGCGGCCTGGGCCCGGGCAGCCAGAAGCAGGGCCTGGGTGGCCCGGGGGCCGGCCCCGGCCAGTACCGAGGAATGGGTCCGGGTGGACCGGACGATATCCACCATATAGCCCACCAGGTCCTCCCGAACCGTGATGCCGCGCAGGCAGGTTCGAAGCTTGACCAGGGTCTCCGGGGTGATGATCTGCCGGACCCCGCCCCGGTCCAGGACCGCCTCCGGGGAGTCGGCGCCGAGCATGCGGCCGGCCAGGGAGAGCTCCTCCTCCCGGCTGGGGTGGTCCATGGGGATCTTGAGCATGAACCGGTCTTTCTGGGCCTCGGGCAGGGGATAGGTGCCCTCGAACTCGATCGGGTTCTGGGTGGCGAAGACGGTGAAATTCTCGGACAGGGCGTGGGTGTCCCGGTCGATGGTGACCCGCCGCTCCTGCATGGCCTGAAGCAGGGCCGACTGGGTCTTGGCCGGGGCCCGGTTGATTTCGTCGGCCAGCAGAAAGGTGGTGAAGACCGGCCCCGGGACCAGGGAGAAGGTGTTCTGCCCCAGGTTGAAGACGTTGGTGCCGGTGATGTCGGCCGGCATCAGGTCGGGGGTGAACTGGATTCGGTCGAAATCGCACCCCATCACCCGGGCCAGGGTCCGCACCAGAAGGGTCTTGGCCACCCCCGGCACCCCCTCGATCAGGGCATGGTGGCCGGTGAAGATGACGATCAGGGCCTGTTCCACCACCCGGTCCTGGCCGATGATCACCTTGGCCACCTCGGCCCGGGCCTTGGTGAGCACTTCCTGAAGTACGGCGATGTGTTT
>JAABSQ010000325.1 GCA_011390315.1 Desulfobacteraceae bacterium | reverse complement strand
GGTGCTGATGGCGACGATATCGAACATGAGTGGAGACGTAAAGTTGGGCCAGAGGTTCCGCTGATTGGGATAAGGGATCATGTAGTAGACCAGCCAGACCCGCCCCAGGTGAATGAGCGGAAAAAGGCCGGCGGTCATGACCGCGAAAACGGTCATGGTTTCGGAGGCTCGGGCGATCGGGTTTCGCCACCCGGCCCGAAACAGAAACAGGATGGCCGAAATCAGGGTCCCCGAATGGGCGATCCCCACCCAGAAGACGAAGTTGATCAGGTAGGTCCCCAGGCCACCGGATTGTTCTGCCCGCCGACCCCGATTCCCACTATGATCTGGTAAATCCAGCAGCAGAGCCCGATGAAAGCGCCGATAAACAGCAGGGCCACCGTGTACCAGTAAGTGCGGGTGGCGGGGGTGAGGGTCCTCAGAACGATGGAATCGATTCTCGCGGGAGTCAGATTCGCCGTATTCTCCATGTCTTCAGATCTCCTGAACTACCTTCTTCAGATAGATGACAGCGGGTTTGGTGTTGAGGTACCCCATGACCTGGTATGCACGGGGATTTTCCGTCAGCCTGCGGACCCGGCTGTTTTTATCGGCCAGGTTACCGAAGGTCAGGGCGTTGGTCGGGCAGGTCTGGACGCAGGCGGGCGCCACTTCGCCGTCCAGGATGCGCCGCTTTTCGTCTTTGGCCTTACCGTGCGCCGTTTTGATCCGCTGAACGCAGAAGGAGCATTTTTCCATGACCCCCTTGGTGCGGACGGTGACATCCGGGTTGAGCTGAAGATTCAAAGGCTCGGACCATTCCCATTTAAACCAGTTGAAACGGCGGACCTTGTAAGGGCAGTTCTGGGAGCAGTACCGGGTCCCGATACACCGGTTGTAGATCTGGTTGTTGATCCCCTCTTTTCCGTGGTGAGGCGCGTAGACCGGACAGACCGATTCGCAGGGGGCGTTGTCGCAGTGCTGGCAGAACATGGGAAAAAAGGTGATCTTCTCCATCCGCTTCCGATCATGGTAGCGTTCGATCCGCATCCAGGACATTTCACGGCCTTCGATGATCCGCTCTTCTCCCACCACCCCGAGGTTGTTTTCGGCATAGCAGGCCGCCGCACAGGCTGCACACCCGATGCACCGGTCCAGATCGACGATCATTCCCCACCGGTAGTCGTTCTGGTGTCCATGAGGCGGATACAGATCCCGATGGGGGGCATACCCCTCGGGCAGCGGAAGGGTCAAGGGGAATTCGTGCATCCCGAATCCGTGTTCTTCACCGTGATGACCGCCGTGGCCGCCCAGCTCATGGATTCCGACGGAAAGGGCGATTTTCCGGTCGTGCTGGAATTTACTGCCGTCGGTATGAGAGATCGTCATCCCGCCGCCCGCCTTTTCGATGGACACCGCAGGCATTACAAAAGCCGTCGCGCCGGAGACCGGATCCGCTTCACGGGAAAGCAGCCGAAAGGGATTGGCCCCTCTTGCTTCGGCATACCGCCCGTATGCCGAATGGCCCTGGCCGATGGTCATCACCGCCAATCCGGGACGGACCCCGGTAAATCCATAGGCGGGCGCCTTCAGCTCCCCGCTCTTGGATTTTAAGGTGAGAAAATCGCCATCCTCGGCATTCAACCCCTTCAATGTGTCCGGATGAAGCAGGACCGGACTCTGCCAGGCAACTTTGGTCAGCGGGTCGGGGATTTCATTGAGCCAGGGGCGGTTGGCCCCGCGGCCGTCGAAAAACCGAATGGAAGGGGCGGCCATAAAAGCCGCGGTATGGTCGTCGCGAGAACTTTCGGCAGTCGGCAGGGTCTTTTCAAACCGCTTGAAGAGATCCTTTGAAATCACCAGCTCGGGTGATTCGGTCTCTTCCGGTTCATTTTCGAAGACCCCGCCCCGCTGAACCGTGTGAAGCCAGTCCTGCTTCGATTCAATCTTTTTGTCCCGGACCAGTTCTCCGATGAGCACGGTCTGGAGATCCTCAGCGATGCCGCCGATGGGTGAAACGGTCGACCGAAGGAGCACCTCGGGCAGAGCAGGGGCTCCGATGAGATTCCCCATGGCCGGTTGTAGCGTCGATACCACCCGGTGCTTTCCGCCGTATTCCCCCCATCGCTCCAGGGGCAGCTGGACCGGAAAAACCAGATCGGCCAGTTCGGCGGTTTCATCCATGAAGTTGCTGAAACAGACCGTAAAAAGCGATTCCCGGGAAAGGGCTTCCCGGACCCGGCTCGTCTCGGGCAGTGAAAAAACCGGGTTCACATTGTTGATCAGCAGAAAGGAAACGCTTTCATCCTCCAGACCCTCGAAGAACTCCCGGACCTCGGCCCCGGTCGCCGCCAGTTCCACCCGGTGGCGGTCGGAAAAATCGAACAGGCTCAGGTACGGGTCCAGAATCATGTTGAGCAGATTCACCGCCGTATGAGTGTCCAAGGCGGAATCGGCGGCCGCCGTTCCCGGCCCCAGTACCAGGGGGCGTTTGGCAGCCAGCAGGTGCCGGACCATCTCCTGAAAGGCCCGGGGCTCGATGCCGGCCTCCGCCGCCGCACGTTCCGGAGAGAACGGTTCGGCCTTCTTTTTCAGAAAAGAGACCACCGAGCCGGGCAGTGGACCGCCCCTGCCCCTGCGCAGGGCTTCCCGAATGCAGCCCAGCACCAGGGCGGTTTCACCGCCGGGTGCCGGGGCCAGCCAGTGGTCGGCATTGGCGCCGGTCATGGATTGATACGGGCTGACAAAATAGAAGAGCGGCTTGGGGCCCCCGGTGTAGGCATGCATTTCTTTGAATTTTCGAGCATACTCCACCGGCGAGAGCCAGGTCTCCAGAAAATCCGCTCCGAAACAGAGCAGAAAATCGGCGTCCTGCATGCGATAGGACGGCAGCCCCTCCCGCCCGAATACGATTCGGTTGGCCGTCTTCAAAGATTCGTAGGCAAAGGGTTCGTAGATCAGCGGTTTGGGCCCATTCAGAGAATCGAGAAACCGGTTCATGACCCGAAGGGTGCCCTCCCCCGGCACTTCGGTGATCATACGCACCCCGCCCTTTTTTCTTGAAGACGCCTGAACCTTTTCTTTCAATACCGCTTCCGCTTCGGCAAAGGATAGCGCCTGCCGGCGATCGCCGTTCTTTATCAAAGGCGTTTTGATTCGATCGGGATTGTAAATCGCCTGAAGCGCGGACTGGCCGCGCATGCAGATTTTGCCGTGATTGATGGGGTGAAGCGGATTTCCTTCCACTTTGACGACCCGGCCTTCCCGGTTCCGGGCGATGACGCCGCACCCGGCCGGACATTCCCGGCAGGTGCTTGCATACCAGCTTTCTTTTCCCGTCACCATGTCGTCGGGGGCATGCACCAGGGAATAGATGGTTTTATCGGGCTGAGAAGAGCAACCCACGGCGACCGAGAGGCTGCCGATACCGGCAAATTTAAGGAATGTTCGACGGTCCATTATGAATTAAAATCCCCATGCAAAATCTGAAACGCGTTTATTTAACAAAGTATAGAGACTTGCTGAATACTGATCTTATAACCAAACGAGTCAGGGATTTGAAAAACGACGCTGTCTGCCAACAGGATGGAAAGTCTCGCCAGTGGCCGATGCAGGGGAGTTCCTTTCCTTGTGCATCTTAGGTACCAAATCGGTCATAAAAGTGTCAACAAAGAATTTGCCGATTAATTAAGAAATTAGATTTTCAGGTAAGGATTATATTCTAAATGAAATTCAATACGGCGATATCGACGATGAAGAGACAGATCAGGTACAATACACAAAGATTTTGGCGGCGATTTTGGCGGCGGTGAATTCGGACACCCGAGTGCCGGGGATTTTCGCCAATTCGTTGATATCCGCGGCGATCACCCTTCGGTTTCGCCCCACCGCCTGAAGAAGCCGAATCAGCTGGCGATAGGTGAGCCCCCCGGGTTCCGGGGTGCCGGTACCCGGCATGACGGCGGGATCGAGACCGTCCAGATCGAGGGTGAGATAAACCTGATCCGGAAGGCTGTTGACCACTTGCTCGATCCAGTTTTCCGGCCCTGATCCGGGGGAGGCTTCGGAAATCGCCGCAATTTCATGGGCATAAAAGGGGGCCAGACCCTTTGCCTTCACATATTGCGCCTCTTCCCTGGAAAAAGACCGAATCCCCACCTGAACAAAGGGAAGCCCTATGTCGTCGGCCACCCGCCGCATGATACAGGCATGATTGTGCCGGCTGCCGTTCCATTCATTCCGCAGGTCCAGATGCGCGTCGACTTGAAGCACCCCGATCTGCGGGTGGCGCCCGGCTGCCGCCTGAATGGGGCCGAGGGAAACGGCGTGATCTCCGCCCAGAGACAGCAGGAACTTGCCTTGAGCGAGCACCCGGTCGGCGGCGGCCCGCATTTGATCTATGGCCGCTTCCGGATCACCGGGCGGAAAAACCGGCGGCAGGGTATGGATCGCCAGGCTTGCCCAGTCGGTCATGGTTTCTTCGTCCATCCCCTCCAATTGGGCGGAAGCGTTCAACAGGTGAAGGGGTCCGTCCTGGCTGCCTTCCCCATAAGAGGCGGCATGCTCGTAGCAGAGGGGAAGCACCACGATTTGCGCTTCATCGAAGGAGATAGGCCGCACTTCATCTCCGCCGAAGGGAATAAAATCGGGAGGCGTCATTTGGAAAATCCCGCACGACCGGCAAACGACCGCGGCTGATATCGGTTGAATCTCATTATTTCACGAATACCGCCGCCGCCACCACCGTCGTCCAGATCCCCCCTTCGGCCCCCAGATCTCCTTGAGTAAAGTGCTGAGATTCGACGATTTTGCCCGACATTTTATAGACCTCCCGGCGTTCGTCATAGTCCTTGTTCGGATCGAACTCGATGCCGAGGGTGTTGGCCAGCATGGAGGCGGCCAGGTCTTCGGCATACTCACCGGCTTCAGGTTCGGTCTGGCCGAACCCGTGGTGTTCCGAGAGATAGCCGTATTGCCCGCTTTCCGCCGGCAGCGCCAGCCCGATGCTGGCCACGATGCGCCGGCCCGCCTCTCTGATCTGTTCCTTGGCGAGCACACAGTGGGTGATCTCACCCGGCTCCAGGTGGGCGATCCCGTCTTCCAGCTCCAGTATCCTGCAATAGGGCGGAAAAATGGAGGATACCTGTACCAGGTTGAGGTGGGCGATTCTGGCTGAACGGAGGGCATTCTCGAAAGACGCCAATTTTTCCTTGGCATTTCCCACCCCCTTGGTAAAAAACATATACCTTGGAACATACATAATTTGCACCTCCCTTTCATTTAAGCTATACTGAGGAACTCTTTTAGACATTCGGTTTTCTGTTCAAAGCTTGAAATTATATAATATGCGCCGCTGGTTTTCAACACCGTACCGGCAAAAATCATTTAAAGAATTCTCCGGAAGAATTCCGTAGACTTGAAACCGATTCACGACCATGCAAGATCTTGACCCGTTAAACGAAACGACTCACATCGGCTATCAACGCATCGCCAAGGCGGAAAAGACTCGATGGGTTCGCCACCAGTTCGATACGGTCGCCCGGCGGTACGATTTCATGAACACCCTTCTCAGCTGCGGAATCCACTATCTATGGAAGCGGGTCGCCCTCGATATGCTGAACCCCCGAATGGGGGACCGGGTTCTGGACCTGTGCGGCGGCACCGGCGACCTGGCGGTATCCGCCAAAAAACGGGTGGGAATGAGAGGCCGGGTCGTTCTCTGCGATATCAATCGGGAAATGATGAAGGCGGGAAAAACCAAGCCCGCCCGCGCGTCTGTGCGGCGCACCCTGGAGTATGTGCAGGGGGATGCCGAATCGATGCCGTTTCCCGACGCATCTTTTGATGCCGCCGTCGTCGGCTTCGGTATTCGAAACCTGACCGATATGGACCGCGGTTTTCAGGAAATGTACCGGATACTGAAACCGGGCGGCGCCATGGTCTGCCTGGAATTTTCCAATCCGGAGTCGCTCCCGGTCAGAAAATTATATCACCTCTATTCCTTTCATCTGATGCCCCGCTTAGGCGCATTGTTCACCGGCTCCCGAGAGGCGTATACCTACCTTCCGGAGTCCATTCGTCTGTTTCCGTCCCCGGATGTTCTGGCATCCCGACTGGCGGATATCGGCTTTAAACGCATCGAATACCGAAGGCTCAGCCACGGCATCGCGGTTATCCATCGCGGCATGAAAACGGATGCCGGTGACCGATTTTTCTCTTGACCATTCGCCTCTTGACCGAAAAAACAGGGAGAGGTATCAATAGTCTATTCGACTTCAACCCGAACCGGTCCGTCCGGAACCGTTCTTCAGTTACCAATACCGTTTATGGCCGACCCGACCCTCCCCGAGCGGGGCAAAGATAATTCAGATCGTTTCTCCGTAATCACCGATCACATGGTGTTGATCGGCTTCGGTCTGGCGATTTTCTATTGGATAGTCGAGTGGCTTCTCAGTGTCTTTTCAGGGAATAAGGTCGATTTTTTCCATGTGCTGTTCCAAACCGAAACCGGTGCGCTCTGGAAATTCCTGATCATCCTTTGCCTCTTCCTGATCTTCGGCTCCCACGCCCAGTTCACCATCGAAAAAAGAAGACGGGCCGAAGCAGCACTCCGCCAGAGCGAAGAAAAACACCGGACCCTTTTCGAAACCATGGCCCAGGGCGCCATTTATCAAAACGCCCGGGGGGAGATTCTGTCGATCAATCCCTCTGCCGAACGGATTCTGGGCGTTTCCGGAACAGAAATATCGAATAATCACGCGCTGTTTTCCCGGTGTAGATTCATTCGGGAAGACGGCGCCGATTTTCCGGAATCGGAGTTTCCCGGCACTCTGGCCCTGCAGACCGGCCGATCCATTGAAGGCGTAATTATGGGCGCCCGGCGGAATCACAGCCGGAAATTGCGATGGATCAGCGTCAACGCCGTTCCCCAGACCGGAGACCGGGGCAACACCCGGGAGGTTTTTGTCACCTTCGACGATATCACCGAATTGAAACAAGCGGGTGAAACCCTTCGACGTCAGAATGAATACATGGCCGCCCTCCATGAAACCACCCTGGGCCTGATTCACCGCCTGGATCTCAATGACCTCCTTCAGGCCCTGGTGTCCCGGGCGGCGCAATTGGCCGGCACCCCCGACGGTTTTCTCTATATCTATCATCCGGAAAAGGAGATCCTGGAAATGAAGGTCGGAATCGGCGCTTACGCCGGCCTGACCGGTTATACCCTCAAACCCGGGGAGGGAATCACCGGGCAGGTCTGGCAAAAGGAAACGCCCATGGTAATCCATGATTACCGGTCGTGGCCGGATCACCTCGCCCATCCCCTCTTCGACTCGGTCAAAGCGGTGATGGCGATTCCGCTGAAATCGGGCAGCCATGTGGACGGGGTCATCGGCATCGGCCACAGCAGTGAAGAGAAAACCATCGGAACCGAAGACGTTCGGATTCTGGAGCAGTTTGCAAAACTGGCTTCCATCGCTCTGGACAATGCACAGCTGTATACCCAGATGCAGCGGGAACTGACCGAACGAAAACGGGCCGAAAAAGAGAGCCGGGAGATGGAAATTCAACTCCGCCGAGCTCAGAAGATGGAAGCCATGGGAACCCTGGCCGGCGGTATCGCCCATGACTTCAACAATATTTTGGGAGCCATCATCGGGTTTACGGAAATGGCCGTTCACGACACCGGAAGCGACTCCCGTGCCCACCACAACATGCACCAGGTATTAAAGGCCGGAAATCGGGCCAAGGACCTGGTCCGGCAGATTCTTTCCTTTACGCGGGAAACCCGGCGGGAAAAAGACTCGATTCTGATGGCCCCCCTTCTGAGGGAGACACTCGAACTGCTGCGGGCCTCTCTGCCCACCACCATTGCGTTTCACCAGCATGTCGAGGAAGGCCCCGGAATGGTTTTCTGCAACTCCTCGGAAATCCATCAGGTGATCATGAATTTATGCACCAATGCGGCCCATGCCATGGAAGCCCAAGGCGGCGAATTGACGGTGCGCCTGGAAAGTATTCAATTAGAACCGGGGCAGATGCCGGGAATGAACCCGGGAGACTATCAGAAACTGACGATTCGGGATACCGGCCACGGCATGAACGCCGAAACCGTGGAGCGGATTTTCGATCCCTATTTTTCCACCAAAACACCGGAAAAAGGCACGGGTCTCGGTCTGGCCATCGTCCATCGAATCGTGGAGGATTGCGGCGGCCTGATTCAGGTGGACAGCCGGCCCGGCGGCGGAACCGTTTTTGAGATTTTTTTCCCGATCGTCTTTTCGGAGGAACGATCGGAAAAAGAACCGGTGTTGCCGACTTCGTCCGGGAAACAGGAAAAAATCCTTTTCGTGGATGATGAACCGGTACTGGTGGAACTTGGCAAAGAGATGCTGGAACGTCTGGGATATCGGGTCGAGGTTCGCCAGAACCCTCGGGAGGCCCTGGCGGCGTTTACCCGAACCCCGAACCGGTATGACCTGGTAATCACAGATATGACGATGCCCCACATGACCGGGGATGTGCTGTCGGAAAAGCTGATGGCCGTTCGGCCGGACATCCCCATCATTGTCTGCACCGGATTCAGCGAGCAGATCAACCCGGAAAAGGCGAAACGGATCGGCATTCGGGACCTGCTCATGAAACCGGTCTCCATGGAGGATCTGTCCCGATCCATTCACAGAGCATTGAATCATGCCGAATCCAATTAAGGGAAGGAGAACAGAAATGACCGAAATTCGAATTACCGACCCGCTGTTGAGACGAATTCTGTATGCCGTCGGAATCATGGGAGTGATCGCCTTCGGCTTCTACACCTTCGGACTTCTCAAAGAGTCGTTCGCCGTGGTTTTGAACGTCCTGACCCCGTTCATCATCGCCTTGCTCCTGGCCTATATCCTGGCCCCCCTGGTGATCGGTCTACAACGCCGGCTGAAGCTCGGACGCGTCATGGGAACCCTGGTCCTGTATCTGATTATTTTCCTGGTATTTTTTCTGCTCCTGGCTTTTTTGATTCCCACGGTGATTTCAGAGCTGGTTCATCTCTTTCAGGTTATTAAAACCGCCTTCCCCGTGTTCTTAGACAAACTGGCCCGCCACCCCTTTCTCAATATCGATGCGGCCTGGATGGACCTGCTCGCCGATAAGATCCGGCAGATTCAGGTGGATTATGAAAAAATCATCCAGCAAGCTCTGCCGGGCCTGAAACAGATGGCCGCGGGCGGTTTCCAGGCGGTGGAAACGGCGACCAAGGGGCTTTTCAGCGGCATCGGCTCGGTGGTCGGTTTTTTCTCTTTTCTGATTTTCGTGGGCATTATCAGTTTCTATTTTATTATCGACTGGGAAAAAATCGGGCCGACCATTCGAAAGATGGTTCCGCCGGAACATCGGGAGCAGGTGTTTTCCCTTTTACAAAAGATGGATACGGCCGTGGGCGGATTTCTCCGGGGCCAGTTGACCGTCTCCCTCATCGTGGGCACCCTGTTCGCCTTCGGCCTCTTCGGTATGGGCTTCATCGGTTTTCCGGCCCTGCGAAATTACTGTATCCTGATCGGCACGGTGGCGGCCATCGGCGGGTTCATTCCCTACCTGGGCCCCATTATGGGGGTGACCCCGGCCATTTTAATCATTCTGTTCACCGGCGGAGTTCCCTGGAGCGTCAAACTGATCACGCTGCTGACGGTTCTCACCCTGTTTGCCGTTATTCAGGGAATTGAAGGATTCGTTCTTCAGCCCAAGATCGTCGGAAAGGGAGCGGGACTTCATCCTCTGGTGGTGCTTCTGGCGCTGATCGCCGGGGCTCAGTTCGGGATCGGCGGAATGATCGTGGCGGTGCCCCTCGCCAGTATTACCCAGGTCCTGGTGCGTGAATTTTACTGGCGGCCCATTCAGCAAAGGGAGGTGGAATTGGCCGAATCCGCCGATGTTCCCCGGGACTCAAAAGGATAATCCATGGCCACCCGGGAACTTCTCTTCGATTTGTTCCGGAAACGCCTCGAAGAACTGGCGAATGAAAAAGGATTGTCGAACCCGGAGAAGGAGGCCGTGATTGAAACCCTCCGGCATGCCATGGCCAACCCTTATATGACAGAGGATCAAATCTACCGGGATTTGATCCGAAAAACCTCGGGTTAGATGCGGATTCAGCGGCTGGAACTGAAAAATATCGGCTGTTTCGGTCGGGCTGATTTTGAATTCGGCGAGGCCACCCTCATTTTCGGGGAAAACCGAACCGGAAAGTCGACCCTGGTCTACGCCCTCTTTTTCGCCCTCTTCGGCCGTCACCTGAATGCCGGCCTGACGCTGAAAGATCTTTGCACCAAGGGAGAGCCTTCCGGCGGAACCCATCTTTTTTTTAAAGAAAATGGTTCTGAATACCGGCTTCATCAGTCCACCGACGGCCTGCCGACCCTCCATGAAAGATCGAACCCCGACTCAGAATGGCGGCCGGTGAAACTGACCGATTCGGAAGACCTTCGCGGGTTGATTCCCCTGACCCCGGAAACCGCCGCGCTGACCGCTTTTTTCCGGGAAAGCGAACTGATCTATTTTTTGCAGGACATTCCCAAATACAACAAAACCCTGCTCCAGAGCCTCATCGGCATGGACGACATCCTCATCCTCAAGTCCCGGTTCAAAAAAGCCTTGGCCAAGGCCCGGGAATTCAGGAAAGGGGTCTCCAAAGTCACCCCGCCTTCCCGACCGGACTCTCTTGAAATCGAACTGGCCCGCCGGCAGCTGGCCAAGGCGGAATCCTCCCTTCAGGAGATCGAATCCGAATATCAGGCTTCCATTCAGTCGAAGGGACAGCCCCCCGCCGTCACCCGATTGTTGCAGCAGCAGTATGAAGAAAAGCGGACCCGTCTTGAACAGGCCCGCGCGCAGAGAAAGCGCCACCCTTCTTTCGATGAACTGAAACAAAAGAGATCGGAAATTCAAGGCCGTTTATCGGCTGCTGAAGCGATTCGCCGATCCGCCGATGCGCTTCAGCACCGGATCGGAAGCAACACCCGGGAAGCGGATCAGATCCGCACCCGAATGGATAAACTGTCCCGGCTGGAACGGAATTCGACCTGCCCGCTGTGCGAGCAGGAACTTCCCGCCCGGCGGTTGACGGAAATGCTGCAGGAGATGGAAAAGCGCTCCGCCGCCCTCGAAAAAGATCGGCAATTGCTGGAAAAGGAGGTGGCCAAGAATCAAAGATTGGAAAGGGACCTGGAATCCGCGAAAAACGCCGTTCAGGACATTGAGGATCAGATTCGCCGTCTGCAGGAATTGGAAAGATCCATCGGCGACCTGGAAAACCAGGTAAAGGGATTGAAATCCGATTTGTCCTCTTTCGAATCCCACCGAATTAAGACTGACGGGTCCAAGGTCCGTGAAAACACCTTGGCGGAAGGTTCGCCCTTCCAAAAAAAGCCGGAACGTCTGGAAACCCGGCGGCGGGAAGCCCAGGAGGCCGTCATTCACAACAAGGTTCTGCTGAGACAATACGAAGAGCGGATTCAGCTGAATAAAGAGAACCGGGAAAACCTGGATATCGCCGAAAGAAATGTGCTGATCTGCGCCACCGCCTGTCAAGCCTTCGAGGAGGCGGTTCAGATGCTGGGCGGCAGAATGCTGGAGCGGGTGCGCCGAAGCATCGAAATCTGGTCCCGCCATTTTACCTTTCTTCACCGGTTCGATATTCAGATGACCGACCGGGAGCTGTTGCCCATCATTCAAGCCAAGGGGTATCATTATAAACTGAACCAGATGAGCAAAAGCGAACGGATCTTCCTGTACCTGATGCTCAAACTGTCCATCGGAGAAGCCCTGGGCCATCTCGGGCTGTTTATTCTGGATGATCCCGCCGACGGACTCGACCACAAAAGAAAACAGACCCTGGCCTATCTTCTGGCTGAAGTGGCGAAAAAACGCCAGGTGATCGTCACCACCAATGACCCTGTTTTCGCCGAGCTTTTCCCGAAGGCAGGGAGGATTAATCTATAAGGATGACGCTACCCGGCCGCAAAAAAGTGAAGCCGGAATTTTCAGTGTTCGAAACGGCCCTGCAGATCGGCCGTTTCTGCTTGACTCACCGGTTCTCCTTCTCCTATAAGAAAAGGATGAAAAGCCCCCTGCGGCACGAACCAAAACCGCCTCATCAGCGAATATAAAAGGCTACCGCCCATGAGCAAGGTAAAAGAGATCATGACCCGCGAGGTTCTCACGGTGACTCCGGACACGGAAATCACCCGGGCGACCAAACTCCTCATCGACAACCGAATCAACGGGTTGCCGGTCGTTGATGAAGAGGGAAAGATCAAGGGAATTCTGTGTCAGAGCGATTTGATCGCCCAACAGAAAAAACTTCCCCTGCCCTCGTTTTTTACTTTTCTCGACGGGTTCATCCCCATGACCTCCATGAAGCAGCTGGAAAAACAGATTCAAAAGGTCTCCGCCACCACCGTGGCCAACGCCATGACCCCCAACCCGGTGACGGTGGACCCGGAAACGTCCATCAACAATGTGGCCGCTCTCATGGTGGACAAGAATTACCATACGATTCCGGTGGTCGAAGGCGGAAAACTGGTGGGTATTGTGGGAAAGGAGGATATCCTTCGCACATTGACCTCCGGCACTGAAACCGTTTCCTGACATGCGAATCCTATTGTAAAAAGGGGCAACCGATGAAAAAACTATTTTCGGTCATGATGATTTGGCTGCTCACGGCGGGCATTTGCTTTGCGGTGCCCCCATCCAATTGCGGATGCGGCCTCGGCAGCATGGTATTTCAAGATCAGAACGGGCTCATATCCCAGGTCAGCGCCGTGACCACCAACGCGCTGTTCGGCAATCAACTCTTCGGAATCACCTCCGGAACCCTCGGCTGCGATCGCCCCGGAACCCTGGTGCACAACCAGGCGGCGAACCGGTTTGTGGCCGAAAATATGGACAATCTGGCCATCGACATCGCCACCGGCCAGGGAGAATCTCTTCAGACCCTGGCCGAAATTATTCAGATGCCGATTGTCAAACGGCCGATTTTCTTTGCCACCCTTCAAACCAATTTCGACAATATCTACCCCAATCCCCAGGTCACCCACGATTTTGTAATTCAACAGATCGCCCGGATTCTTGAAAGGATTTAGCCGGCAGAAGGCTTTCTTTCGAATTTATCTCCTGCTGGTCGGGACCTTCGTGGCCGGCTGCCTGGCGGATCCCTGCCGGGGAGAGGGATTGGACCCCCTTCCCCACCTGAAAAGCCTCCTTCAGGAAGCCGAGGCAAAACATCTTCACCGGGAAAAATACTGGTGGATTCTGCTTCACTATCGCAAGACCTTTTCGAAAATCGAAAGCCGAATCGATGATCCCGCTTTTTTTTTGGCGCCGAAGGGAAAAACCGATCCCCGCGCCGAGTTGAGAGCCACTCTCACCGCCTTTTTTGAGCCCCCTGCACCGGAAAAAGAACACCCGGTCTGCCGGTTCATCGCCCGGTTTCACTGGCTGGCCGAAAAGCTGGATCTCGATTTCTCCCGCCTTTCCATCAGCAGATGTCAAGCTTTTGAACGGGTTCTTTCCGACCTCGCCCCCCGGTCGGCTGCGCTGGTCTTTCCGACCTATCACATGAACAATCCGGCCTCCATGTTCGGGCACATCTTGCTCAAGATCGACACCGGCGCAGAGAGCGATCTGCTTTCCCAAGCCGTCAATTACGCCGCAAGAACCACGGAAACCAACGGATTGCTGTTTGCCTTCAACGGGCTTTTCGGGGGGTATCGGGGATACTATGCCATCGAGCCTTATTATCGAAAAATCCGGGAATACGGCGATATGGATCAGCGGGATATCTGGGAATATGAATTGACTCTGACCGAAAGCGAAATCGTACGCATGCTGCGGCATCTCTGGGAACTGGGGGGGCAATCGCGAAATATCTATTCGGATTATTTCTTCCTACATGAGAACTGCGCCTACAATCTCTTAAACCTCCTGGAAGCGGCCCGTCCCTCCGTCGACCTGATACCGCATTTCCCCTTATGGGTGCTGCCGGTGGATATCATTAAATCGGTCCGGAAGGCGGGGCTCATTCGAGAGATCCGGTACCGGCCTTCCCCGGCGTCCCGTATTCGGCAACAGGCCGGTCTCATTACACCGAAACAGCGGGCGATCGCCGTTCAAATCACCGAAGGCTCTCTCTCCGTGGAGGAATTGAAAACAAGTTCCTTTTCACGGGAAGAAAAAATCCGCCTTCTGGATCTGAGTGCCGTGTATCTGAAATATCGGCATTCACAGGGGCAAATCCCACAAGGCCGGTATCGGAAAACCCTTCTAGAGATCCTCAAAGCCCGCAGCCGGCTGGGCACCGGCGAACCCGCGCCCGACCCGGTGGCGCCGTTTCGGCCGGACGAGATTCATGAAGCCGGCCGAATCACCCCGGGGACGGGATTTCGGGACGGAGATCCGTTTTTGGAGATCGGTTACCGCCCGGCCTTCAGCGATTTGCTCGACACCGAATTCGCCGCCGGGCAAGGCGCCCGAATTGAATTTTTCAACACCCGTTTCAGATATTACCCCGATGATCGACGCCTGGCGTTGGAAACCCTGGATCTGATTCATATCCTTTCCATATCCCCCCGGGATCGATTCTTCCGGCCCGTTTCCTGGAAACTCAACCTGGGCCTGCACCAAGCCTTACGGAAGAACGGGGATGAATCCTCGATTTTTGAATTCAATACCGGCGGCGGAATGGCCTATTCCGCCGAATTCCCCGGAACCTGGTTCGGATTCCTGGAACCCAGGCTCCAAGCGGGTGAAACGCTGGAAAAAGGATACGCAGCGGGAATAGGCGTTTCCGCCGGGCTTGTAACCCCTGTTGCGAAGGGGTGGAAGTCCCTGGTGTATGTTCGGCACACCTATTTTCCTGCGGGGGATGATCATCAACATTCGGAAGTATTCTGTTCTCAGCACCTCCGGCTGTCCCGGAACCATGCCTTGGAACTGGACTTAACCTGGGAGAAGGCATATGATCAGGATGTTTTGGAAACCGCCCTGCAGTGGCATATTTTCTTTTGATCAGGAGGAGAGGTGAAGGAATCCATCCAACTATTTCGAGATTATATCAATGAATGTATTCACGATTTGCGGGAATCAGGCCCCGCCTCCCGGAATGCCTATCTGGCCGCGGCCGATAAACTTCGTCAAAGACGGCTTCAGCAGGAAATCCCCGGCCTTTGGAAGCACCCCCCGCTCATGCTGACCGCCACCATAGACGACGGATGGGGGCACGGCCTGGAGGTCATTCATCGGTTCGCCGAAGCAGTGGGTCTGGAGTGCAAGCCCCTCGGGCTGCTTCTCAATCCCGAAAGGATTATCGAGGAATGCCGATTCCATCGACCGGACCTCCTCGGCTTGACGGTGCTCCAATTCGATTCCGAAGAGGCGCTGAAACGGATTCGAAAAGAGGTCCCGAATCGCACCCGAATCGTGGCCGGCGGACCGCTTTTCCGGGCGGACCCCGATTTCGCCCAAAGGACCGGTATCGATGCGGCGGTGCGGGATGCCGCCGGCTTTCTGGAATTCGTGATGGAGATGGAGCTGTGAAATTGTCCCTTGACCATTGATCCCCCTTTGTGTATCAATTCATTTGAAATTACAGGAAATATTCATTCGATCCATAAATCATAATTTTTTCGGATCATTGCAGGAATAATGGGGCAAGAATAACGGGGCAGGAATGACGGGGCTTGCTGCGGAACCGCCGGAGTACACAGCATCCGGATCAGGAGGCGAGATGGAAAAAATCAATATTTCGGAGAAACTTCGCACCTTTGACAAGTATTGGCAATCCAAGCAGGTCACCGATTTCAACCATCAGTCGGTGAAACTGGTCAAATTGAAGGGCGAATTTGAATGGCATCACCATAAAGCGGAAGATGAGTTTTACCTGGTGCTCAAAGGGCAGCTCAACGTCGAACTTGAAGAGGATTCCATGGTTCTGGATGAGGGGGATCTGTTTGTGGTTCCCCGCAACCGGGGCCATCGCCTGCTGGCGGCTCAGGAAGTACACCTGATGATCATCGAGCCGAAATCGACCCTGCACGGAGAGACCGTTAAAAAGGAGCTTGAAAAAACCGAGGGTGAGTCCACGGAGAGTTGATTTATTCCAAACGGGTACTAAATTAAGTGCTGTAAATTGCCAATTCTCGAAAGGGTTTCCTTTTCAGCAAAGGGATCTTTCTTCATCCGTTCCACCTGATTGGCTGGCTCTTACACCCTAACGAAAGGAATATGTCATGAAAACAGTACGAGCAGTTCCTTTTTCTGGAATGATCGGCTTTCTGATGATCCTGGCGCTTTCTTTGCCGGCGGGCGCCGCAGAGACCTATAAAATCGATCCGGTCCATTCTTCGGTGATATTTCGAATCAAGCATCTCGATATCACCTATGTCTACGGGCGGTTCAACACACCTTCCGGAACCCTCCGGTTCGATCCCGACAATGCGGCAGACAACGCCATCGACATGTCCGTTGAAGCGGTCAATGTCGATACCGACAATTCCAAACGGGACAAGCATCTTCAAAGCGAAGATTTTTTCCATGTGATCAAATATCCGTACATTTCCTTTAAAAGCAAATCTTTTAAAAAAATCGAACCGGATCTATACGAAGTAACCGGAGATTTGACCCTTCACGGAGTCACCAAACCGATGACGGTGACCGCCCGTCATACCGGCTCGGGTGAAGATCCCTGGGGCGGACGACGGATCGGCTTCGAATCCACTTTCTCGGTCGACCGGACCGAATTCGGCGTCGCCGGCTCACCCGGCAGCGTGGCGGATCGGGTTCAAGTCACGGTCAGCGTGGAAGCCATTCGCGAATAAGAAAATCGTTACCCGTAACAGCGGCGGAATGAAACCGGTCCGCCGCTGTTCTCCAATATTATTAACGATCGACAGAACAGACTCGGAAAAGGATATGAACCACATTTTTTTCTCCGGATTACGATCGCTTTTCGCCGCTTGCCTTCGAGCCCCTCTGCCCGCCATCCTTACCGCCGCCTTTTTACTGACGGGTGCGCTGCCGCTTTCCGCAGCCGACACCGAATTCATCGGAAAATCCCGAACGGTCAGGGTGGATGTCGGAAACCTCTTTTCCCGGCCCTTTGAAACCGCTTCGGTGATGGATACGCTTCAGGCGGGAGACCAGGTCACCCTTCTGGCAAAAGAAGGGGACTGGTACATGGTCAAGCTTCCGGACCAGCGCCTGGGGTGGGTGCATCAGCGCCTGTTTACGGAGCCTGAACCGGCCCCCGCCTCAACCGATAAACCGGCCCCGCCCACTGCAACAGAGCAGGCCGACACCGAAATGCTGCCCCGCCTTGCACTCCGGGTGGACAACGGGTGGGTTCGAGAAGCGCCTTCCTCCCAAGCGGAACCCAAATTCGCGCTCAGCAAAGGGGATATCGTTTCCGTAGTGGATACCATGGAGGGGTGGTATTATATTCGGCTCGACGACGGCAGAAACGGGTGGGCCTATCAGGACCTGTTTCGGCCGGCAGAAGACCCGGCAATGCTGTCGGTCTCGAAGCCGGTTCAGACTCAGACCCCCCGGGAATCCACACCCGCCGATCCGGAATCCCCCCTATTCGAGGCAAGATTGAAGGTGGATTCGGGAAGGGTTCGGACCCTCCCCACGACCAACTCCGGAGTCAAATTCGGGCTGCAACAGGGGGATACCGTCTCCGTGAGGGATACACGGGACGGGTGGTACTTTATTCAAACCCGGAACGGGGAATCCGGATGGGCCTATCACACCCTGTTCTATCCGCCGCCCGAAGGCGCTTCCGTTGCGGTATCCGGCGAATCGGAAGCGGAACCGGCGGCCGATTCGGAAGCACCCCCGGTGACCGCCGGCGATCCTCTTTTCAGGGCCCGGGTCAAGGTGGATTCCGGGCGGGTTCGGGAGGCCCCCACCACCGAATCGCAAATCAAATTCGGGATTCAGGAAGGCGACACCGTTTCGGTGGAGGACACCCGCGACGGCTGGTATTTCATTCGGTTGAACGGCGGTCCATTCGGCTGGGCCCACCAGAGCCTGTTCAGTCTGGATGCAGCTGAGGGGAGTGAACTCAAGAAGATCGAGGCTATTCGGTTTGAAGACGGCCCGGCCGGAGAAGAAAAGATCATCTTTTCACTCAACGGCTTTTATCCGCCCAAAACCTTTGCTTTGGATGAAGAGGTGCCCAAGGTGGTCTGCGATTTCATCAATACGCGCCTGGGTCCCGATCTGGGTAATTCCATTACGGTGGGAGGGGATCTGGTTCAGAAAATTCGAATCGGATACCATGAATCCCCCGAAGAAAAGGTCAGAGTGGTGATCGACCTCTCACCGGATAAAAAATACAGTGTGGAGCAGGTTTTTTATAAAAAAACGAATCTCTACACCCTGACCTTCAAAAATCTGGGCACCCCCGTCGAATAGCGGACTACATCAGATCCGGTCCGAGAACGGCGGCGGTCCGAACCTCTTCGGCGTAGTACCAGTTCAGAGAGGGAATCCCGTGGAAGAAAATGATGCGGGGTTCCCCTTCTCTTTTGACCTCCTCCAGCCCGGATTCCTTTCGCAGGATCTTATCCACCACCGCCTGAACCGGAAAGAGTTCCAACTGAAGCGCCGAATCGGTGGAAAACGCCTCCAGCGGCATCCCCAACTGGCTGGAACTGACCACCACCCGTCCCTTTTCATCCAGCATAAAGCTTTCCACCACGCCGACGGCGCCGCTTCGGGTCAGTGCATCCTGAATGATGGTGGTATAGGTGACGTCCATCCCCGCCACTCCGAGCATACGCCCGTTTTTGTCATAAATCGCAGTGGCGCAGGGCAAAACCCGGCCCAGCCCCTGAACATCGATATACGGGTTTCCCCAGGACACCGCTTCCTTGTGGGCGCCGAAACGATACCAGGGCCGAAGCCTCGGATCATAGCCTTCCGGGTAGCGGCCTTTGCCCGGATAGGAATACATCACCCCGGCCTCCAGACCGAGAAAGACCCAGCTCACCGGCAGACCATGAATGGTAATGCGACGCCGGGCCTCCTCCTCCGATAAAAGCGCCGAATTGCCCCGGCTGTTCAGCAGCATTTGCCGAAAGTGGTACCGCAAAGGGGCCAGCCGTTGCATCATCGGACGCACCTGATCAGGGGTCACCCCCGGGGCCAGCTTCACCACCGGATAATCGACGCTCACCGGCTGACCGTACAAAGGGGAAAGCGCCAGGTCCGAGGGGGCTCGCCCGGGATTCAGAAAGTCGGATTGCCAATAAAGCCGTTCCTGGTTTTCGGGTGCGTTTTCAATCAGATAGAGGGCATCATCCACCAGATTGGCCAACTGATCCTCCAGCCGCATAAACCGGCTGTCGATATAGTGGGCCTGGGCCGACACCTTGGTCAACAGATGGGTCAGTTTTTTTTCCCGAATTCGGGCATTTTTCATGGCCACCTGTTTGCTCACCAGGTTCCAGATGGTCACCCCGGAAGAGATCAACAGAAACGAAAGCACCACGATGGCGGTAAGATGACGGTGTTTGTTCATCCATCGCCACATCTTGCGGGGAAGATTGTCCGGCAGCTGGGACACTTCGTCTCCTCGAAGGAAACGGCGCACATCGTCGGCCAGAATGGACACACTCGGATACCGGTCCTCCGGGTCAAAGGCGGTTGCTTTGCGAATGATCGCTTTAAGTTCCGGCGCGATCTTCTTTTCCGGAAGCATGTGGGTCAGCTGATTGATCTCTCCTTCTTCGGCCCACGCCAGCTTTTTGGTCATGTCACCCGGCCGGGCCGGCTTCAGGGTCACCAATTCATACAACATGACGCCCAGGGAGAATTGGTCGCTGGCCTGCCCCACATCCGGAAGCCCTTTGACCTGTTCCGGAGAAATGTATCCCGGGGTTCCGACGACGCTGCCCAGTTCAGTGCCGCCGACATACAATTCCGATTTCCGGGCGGCCACCTTCTGAATCCCGAACAGGGTCTCGGGCATTTCCTTGACCCGTTTGGCGATGCCCCAGTCCATGACATAGACCTCGCCGTAGTCACCCACCATGACATTGGAGGGTTTCAGGTCCCGATGAATCACCTCCTTGCTGTGGGCGTAGATCACACCGTCGCAGGCCTTGAGAAAATACCCCAGCCGGGCGTTGAGATCCAGTTCGGGGGGAAGTTCCGCCTTGGGGTCTTCTTTGAAGACCTGTCTCGACCGGGTGATGATATCGGTCAAGGTCTGACCCTTGATGAGCTTCATCACAAAGGAGACGTTTTTTTCATCGGTATCCGGCTCTTTGACCGTATAGAGGGGAACGATATTGGGATGATCCAGCTGGGCCGTGATCTGGGCTTCTCTCAAAAAATAGCTTAAGGCGGCCGGGGAT
>JAABSQ010000312.1 GCA_011390315.1 Desulfobacteraceae bacterium | reverse complement strand
CTTGCCAGGAAAATAAGGGCCTTGAGAGCCCGGTTTACAGCCATTTCGGTTCGGCGCCCTATTTTATCATGGTCGATCCGGAAACCGGGGATATCGAGGCGATCACCAATCAGGACCTTCATCACGCCCACGGCAACTGCCAGCCGCTGCTGGCGCTGGGCGGCAGACCGGTGGACGCGGTGGTGGTCGGCGGTATCGGCAGAGGCGCGCTTTTTAAGCTCAACAATTCAGGGGTGACCGCCTATCGCGCGGTCGAAGGCACGGTTTCCGAAAACCTGGAGCTGATCCGATCGGGCAGACTGCCCCAGTTCACCATGGATCATACCTGCTCCGGGCATGACGGCGGCCACCAATGCATACATTAGAGGCGTATAAATGGATCAGACTCAGGTAATCGACCCGAACAATACGGCGGAAATCCACAAAATGCTGGCCGAATCCGGATATTCTGAAAAAGCCATCGATTATTTCCTTCAGAAACCCTATATGGGCGATCTGCCGGATGCCGATCAGATCTCTCAGATGGTCGGTTCCTGCGGAGACACCATGGGAATCTACCTGAAGGTGGAAGCAGGGGTCATTCAGGATGCCCGCTATCAGGTTCTGGGATGTCCGGGCGCCATTGCTTCCGCCATGGCCGCGGTGGACCTGGTAAAGGGGAAATCGATTCCCGAAGCCCGAAAACTCACCGACGGAGACATCTTTCGATTACTTGAGGAGATCCCGCCCAAAAAACATCACTGCATCCAGCTGGCGGTCAAGACCCTTCAGAAAGCCCTGGATGAGTATGAACACAAGGTTCGATAATACGAAAGGGGTATACCATGCCGCTGTTTGATTTTGTCTGTGCCGATTGCGGGGAGAAAAGCGAAATTCTGGTCACCGGCGCCGGGGTCGAAATGAAATGCGCCTCCTGCGGAAGCTTGAATCTGAAAAAGCTTCTGTCGGCGCCCTCTTCCCTGTCCGGGGCGGCCCATTCCGGCATGCCCGGCCCCGGAGATACCGGCTGCTGCGGCTCTTCGCCAGGCCATTCCGGATGCGCCGGTCCCGGCAGCTGCTGCGGAAAAACACCTTAACCCCCCACCCCAATCTCCGAGCCCGCTTCAGCGGGCTTTTTCGGTTTCAGCCAGGGGATGCATCCCCCGGCGGCGTTCGGTTGGAGCATCCCAGCGGGTTTACAATCTCCCGGGGAAATGCCCGAATAAAGGATTGACATAATCGGGAAATGGGTCATTTATGTCTCATAATTCCGGTGTGCGTCTCACCTGCCCGATGCTACCGCTGCAGCAGACCTGCCATTCCACTTTGCCTGCCGATCTTTCCCTCGACGACACGCCATGAATTCGCTTTTCACCGCTATTTCCGCTTTTTTTAGCATTAT
>JAABSQ010000311.1 GCA_011390315.1 Desulfobacteraceae bacterium | reverse complement strand
AGGAACCTTGGCATATTGTCTCATAATTCCGATGTGAGTCTCACCCGCCCGATGCCTCTGTTGCAGTAGATCTGCCATTCCACTCTGCCTGCTGATCTTCCCCTCGACGACACGCCATTTTCGCTTTTCATTCTTATTCCGTTGAGATATATATTATTTGAGGGCACTGCCGATTTCATGCTACAAAACCGACAATGATCACGACAGGTTGCGGTAATTTTCACCTTTTTCAACAGGAGATGATTCTTCATGGGCGAAACCGATTCGAACCCGGGCATGCTGCTGGAGATGTCCGGCTATTACTGGAAAACCTGCACCCTTCACGCCGGGGTCAAGCTGGATGTGTTTACCGTCATCGGCGAGGACGCCCTCACCGGAAGGGCGGCGGCCGAGAAACTGAACGGGGATGCCGACGGCGTTACCCGGCTGCTCAACGCCCTGACCGCCCTGGGTTTTTTGGATAAGTCCGAGGACCGGTTTTCCAACACCCGCCTCAGCAGCACCTTTCTTTCCAAGGACTCCCCCCAGTATATCGGGTTCATGATTATGCACCATTACCATCTGGTGGAATCCTGGCATCGGCTGGATGAGGCGGTTCTGAGCGGCAAGGCGATTCGGGGCCGAATGTCATTCAGCGACCCGGAATACCGGGAAAGTTTTCTGATGGGGATGTTCAATCTGGCCATGGGGCTGGCCCCGAAACTGGCGCCGAAGATCGATCTGTCGGGTAAGCACCGCCTGCTCGATCTGGGCGGCGGCCCCGGCACTTACGCCATTCACTTTTGCAAGCACAACCCCGATCTGCAAGCCACCGTTTTTGATCTACCCACCACCGAGCCGTTTGCCGAAAAGACCATTACGCGGTTCGATCTGTCCGACCGCATCGATTTTATCGGCGGCGATTACCTGGAAGACGACATTCCCGGCGCCTATGATGTGGTCTGGCTCTCCCACATTCTTCACGGAGAAGGCCCGAAGGACTGCCGAAAGCTGGTAAAAAAGGCGGCCTCGGTGCTGAATCCGGGCGGTTTCATCATCATCCATGAATTTATTCTGAACAACAGCGAGGACGGGCCCGTTTTCCCCGCGATTTTTTCCCTGAACATGCTTCTGGGTACCGAACAGGGCCGGGCCTATTCGGAACAGGAACTCTCGGACATGATGAGCGAGGCGGGCGTCGGGAACATTCACAGGATTCCCGTAGATACCCCCAACGAGTCCGGCATTCTCATCGGCGAAATATAGAAAAAGGATTCGGGCCATATCGGGATTCATTTTTTTTAAATTTTTTTCCGAGGAATGTGCCGTCCTAACACAATTCTAACATAAGCCATCCATAATACCGCGTCAGTCCATTCATCCTTACATTGGGGGGGAATCACATGAAAAAGATAATAGGACAGCGGTCGGCCATTTCGGTTCTGTTGGGATTCCTGATGGTATTCGGGGCCTGCGGCGACAAAGAAACAGAAATCGGTGTTCAACCCGTCAACGGATCAAAACCCGGGCCGCAGCTGACCATTGTTTCCGGCTCCGAAAACAAGGGGTTGGAGTCGTTGGTTCGGGAATTCGCCCGAAAAGAAGGGGCGGATATCCGCATGGCCTACATGGGCAGTGTGGACATGACCCTGATGCTGGCCGAGCAGGGCGCCGCTATGGAGTATGACGCGGTATGGCCCGCCAATTCCATCTGGATCACCCTGGGCGACCGGAACAAAGTGGTCAAGCATGCCGAAAGCATTATGCGGTCGCCGGTGGTGCTGGGAATCAAGAAACCGGTAGCCGAGCGCCTGGGCTGGACCGACAGGGAGATCACCATTTCCGATATTCTGGAGGCCACGGAAGCCGGGCGGCTCCGCTTTGCCATGACCTCGGCCACCCAGTCCAATTCCGGGGCCAGCGCCTATCTCGGCTTTCTGTATGCCATGGCCGGGGCCGAGGAGGTGCTTCAGATGGAGGACCTCAACGATCCCCGGGTGCAGGAAAAAGTCAAAAAGCTGCTTTCCCGGGTCGACCGTTCCTCCGGCAGCAGCGGCTGGCTGAAAGAAGCACTGGTCGACCATTACGATCGGTTTCAGGGAATGTTCAACTATGAGGCCATGATCATCGAGGCCAACCAGGAGCTGGTTCAGAAAGGGCGGGAGCCGCTCTATGCGGTCTATCCGGCCGACGGCATCATGATCGCCGACTCGCCGCTCGGGTATGTCGACAAGGGGGACCCCGAAAAAGCGGCTCTGTTTGAGAAGCTTCAGGCCTTTCTGCTCTCGGACCGGGTCCAGGAGGAGATTTTGCGCCAGGGCCGGCGCACCGGGCTGATCGGCATTCAGGTGGACAAGGTGGACAAAGCCGTCTTCAATCCGGCCTGGGGGATCGACATCGAGCGCATCATTTCTCCGGTGCCCACCCCGAGCGAACCGGTGATTCGGGAGGCCCTGGAGCTGTACCAGACCGTCCTTCGCAAACCCTCCATCACCGCCTATGTGCTGGATGTCTCCGGCAGCATGAAGGGCCGGGGCATCAACGACCTCAAGGCCGCCATGACCACCCTGCTCGATTCCGACCAGGCCAAGCGGTACATGCTTCAGCCGTCGCCCAAAGACGTCCATATCATTATTCCCTTCAACAGCGCCCCCCTGCGGGGGATTCGGGCCGAGGGCAATTCCCCCGAGGTGCTGGGTCAGCTTCTCGGATTCGTCCAGGACCTCTCCTCCGGCGGGGGCACCAATATCTATCAGGCAGCCATCAAGGCCCTGGAGGTCATCAGCCGGGAAGAGAATGTGGAGGACTATTTTCCCGCGGTCATTCTGATGACCGACGGCAAATCCAGCGGCGCCGTCGGCGAGCTTCAAGCCGCCATGAGCCGGCTGCCCATGGGGTCGGATATTCCGATTTTTTCCATCACGTTCGGGGATGCGGATGAATCCCAACTGCGGGAAATTTCAGAAATCTCGGTGGGCCGGGTCTTTCCCGGGCACGATCTGGTCAAGGCCTTTCGCAACGCCAAGGGGTACAATTGAATCACGGAGTCGGGAGAAGGGCCTATGACGGAGATTTTAAGACAGCTCATCGCGGGTTCGGCGGCGGCCGTCTGCCTGGCCGTTCTCGCCACCCGGAGCGATTTTGTCTTCTGGTTCAATCTGATCATCTCGGCAGCCATCGGGCTGGGGACCTATTTCACCATTCCGAAAAAGCGGTCTCCCCGGGAGATTGAGGTGGCCCCGGGGATCACTCAGGACCGGCTGGACGCG
>JAABSQ010000310.1 GCA_011390315.1 Desulfobacteraceae bacterium | reverse complement strand
GAGGTTCTCTTCGCGAAGGGAGAGAATCAGGTTCTTGAGACGGGTTCTTTCAACCTCGCCTTCAATGCGGCGGGAAATCCCCACATGGTCGGAGGTGGGCATCAGCACCAGAAACCGCCCCGGCAGGGAAATGTGGGAGGTGACTCTGGCCCCCTTGGTGCCGATAGGGGACTTGGCCACCTGAACCATCACCTCCTGGCCTTCGGAGAGAATGTCCTCGATGTGGGCATGGCGGTCGGCCAGGCTGTCGCCGGTGTCGATGATATCCACCTCGGGATCTTCTTCTTCATTTTCTTCCAGGGGAAAAAAATTCTGGAACTGGGCGTAATTTTCCCCCAGGACATCATCCACATAAATGAAAGCGGCCTGGTCGAGGCCGATATCCACGAAGGCGGCCTGCATCCCCGGCAGCACCCGCTGGACCCGCCCCTTATAGACGTTTCCGGCGATGTCCGAGTAGTCTTTTCGCTCGATGAAAAGCTCGACGATGGTCCCGTCCTCCAGAAGGGCGACCCGGGTTTCATGTTCGGTGACATTGATGACGAGTTTTTTGTCCATGAATCTTTCAATACTTTCAGAGTTTGAGGATGGACGCCCGCTTCACGGATTCTTCATCCAGGTCGAAAATTTCCTGAAGCAGGACCGAGGGCCGCACGGTTTGACCCGGGAGCGTTTTCAGACGCAGGTGCAGTTCCCGAGCAGAGGTCATGCGAATTTCCAGCACCGTCTCTTTCAGGTCGATGGTTCGCGTCCGCCCCTTGGCGGAGGTCCGGGTCAAGAGATGGTCCGGCCGGGTTTGGAAGCGGTGAAGCCGGTCCGGTTCGAACTCGCTGCCGTGAAGGGTGATGCGATAGGCGGCTTCCTCCGGCGGTTTTCTTCCGGATTTGGGCGGGGCGATTCGGCAGGCGCGTACCTCAAGCCCTTCGGGCAAACGGCCTTGAAGCCCCTCGACCACCAATTCCGGACGGAGGTGGCCGGGAACCGTCATAAAAAAGGCCTCCTCCCGGCTTTCCGTGCCCAGGGGAATCGGGTCGGTGAAAGAGACCTTGGGCATGGGATGGAACCCCTCGGAAAACTTCACCGGGAGTTTGGCCCGGCGAATGGCCCGCAGAAGAATCGAAACCATCTCCAGGTGACCGAAATACCGGGCCGGCCCGGTTTTGGAATAGAAGACCTGAAGGGTTTTGAAATCATTCCGGCTTCCGGTTTCGATCCGGCCCTCAGTGTCTGCGGGAATATGTTCCTCGGGGGGGAAGACCACCGGCTGAATCTGATCGAAATCGCAGACCCCGCAGCCCTCGCAGGCCCCGTCCCGGCAGTCGGGGGTGTGTGCTTCGGCCAGGGCCTTTTCCCACTCCTCCCACAAAAACGTGCGGGTGACCCCGATGTCGATGACATCCCAGGGCAGGGGATCATCCGGTTGTCTCTCCCGAGCGGTGTAAAACTCGGGATCGATGCCGGTTTCTTGAAACGCTGCTTCCCACAGATCGAACCGGAATCGATCGCTCCACCCGTCCAGTCGACATCCCTTTTCATAGGCCGTGATCAGCAACCGGGACAGCCGCCGATCGCCCCGGGACCAGACCCCCTCCAGAAAACTGACCCGGGGTTCCTGCCATTTGAATCGAACCCCCGGCAGATTCAGGCGGTCCTTGAGCCATCCGATCTTTTCCCGGGAGTCCGCCAGAGAGATCTGAGGGCGCCACTGAAAAGGGGTGTGCGGCTTGGGAATAAAGGCGCCGACGCTGACGTTGATGTTGGGCTTTTTGCCTTTGGGACCTCGCAGCCGGCGAACCTGCTCCACCAGTTCGACGATGGCCGCCAGGTCCGCCGGGGATTCGGTGGGCAGACCGATCATGAAATAAAGCTTGATCACCTGCCACCCGGCGGCAAAGGCATCCTGAATGGTCTCCAGGATGTCGGATTCGGTAATGTTTTTGTTGATGACGTTGCGCAGCCGCTGACTGCCGGCTTCGGGGGCGATGGTAAATCCGGTTTTTCGCACCCGTTTGATCTGGGCCATCAATTCCGGGGTCAGGGTTCCGGCCCGAAACGAGGGCAGGGAGACGGCGATGTGCTCGGCCTCGCATCGGCGCATGAGGCCGGTCATCAGGGGGCTGATGGACCGATAATCGCCGGTGCTCAGGGAGAGCAGGGACAGGTCTTCATATCCGGTGGCGGCCACGGCCCGTTCGGACTGGCCCAGAAGGGTGCGGGGGGAACGCTCCCGGACCGGCCGGTAGATCATTCCCGCCTGGCAAAACCGACAGCCCCGGGTGCAGCCCCGGGCCACCTCCAGCCGCAGCCGGTCATGGATCGGTTTCCCGAACGGCACCACCGGCGATTCCGGAAAGGGGGCGGTGTCCAGGTCCGGAAGCACCGCCCGGCGCACCGAGGTGTAGTCGGCATGGACGGGGTGAAGCCTCTGCCGGCCCCGGGAATCATATTCGGGCTCGAAAAAAGAGGGGATATAGATCCCGTCGAGGGTCGACCAGGTTCGAAGCAGATCGTTTTTATTCCCCCCCGGACCCCGCCATTCCAGCCAGGTGCGGGCCAGTTCGGTCACCACCGTCTCGCCGTCGCCCACCACCACGGCATCGAAAAAATCGGCCATCGGTTCGGGGTTGCAGGTGCAGGGACCGCCGGCGATGATCAGGGGATGGTCGTCGGTCCTGTCTTCGGCCAAAAAGGGGATGTTCCCCAGATCCAGAAGGGTGAGGACATTGGTGTAATCGAGTTCGTACAGAAGACTGAATCCCACGATATCGAACCGGTTCAGGGGGGTCCCCGTTTCCAGGCTCGAAACGGGGATGCCGGCTTCTCGAATCGCCGCTTCCATATCCGGGGCCGGAGCGAAGATCCTTTCAGCGGCGATCTCCTCGCGTCGGTTGAGAATGTCGTAGAGGATCTGAAGCCCGAAATGGGAGGTGCCGATTTCGTAAAGATCGGGAAAAGCCAGGGCGAAGCGGAGGCGGACCTCGGCCGGGTCTTTTCTGATCCGGTTGACTTCGGAGCCGAGATACCGGCTGGGCTGCTCCACCAGCGGCAGGATGTCTTGAATGTCCTTCTTCGTCATGATATGTACTGCGTCTGAAATTAAACTGCAATTCGTCGATGTCGGTTAACTATAACCATCATCAATCAAAAATAAACATTCATAATAAATCAAAGTTTCCAAAATGACAAAGCCTATTTTAAGGAATGCGTCCCTTCGGGGCAAAACGGTGATCCTTGTACTGGCCTGGGTGCTTCTGACCGGCCTTCCGGTTGAGGCCGAAAAGGGCCCCTGCAACCGGGAGAATGCGGTGGTGCGGGCCGTTCGCAAGGTCAGCCCGGCGGTGGTCAACATCAGCACCGAATACCCGGTTCGAGATCGCGGCCGGCCCTTCGGCGGCATGGACCCGATGTTCGAGTGGTTTTTTCGGGATTTTTTCGAGCCCGGGCCGGAGCGGCGGTATCGCCGAAACAGCCTCGGCTCCGGCGTCATCATCGACGGAAAGCGGGGCTTTATTCTCACCAATGCCCATGTGGTGGCCCAGACCGGCACCATCGCCGTCAGCCTCAAGGATGAGCGGGAATTCGAGGCCGTCGTGATCGGGGCCGACCCCGATTCCGATCTGGCGGTGCTTCAAATCAAGACCGACGCCCCGCTGCCGGCGGTGGAGATGGGGGAATCGGACGACCTGATGATCGGGGAAGACGTCATCGCCATCGGCAATCCCTTCGGATTTTCCAATACGGTCACCACCGGTGTGGTCAGCGCCGTGAACCGTTCCATTCGCGCCAAAGATACCGTCTACCATGATTTCATTCAGACCGACGCCTCCATCAACCCCGGCAACAGCGGGGGCCCTCTGCTCAATATCAACGGCGAGCTGATCGGAATCAACACCGCCATCTATGCCCAGGCCCAGGGGATCGGATTCGCCATTCCCATCACCAAGGCCAAACGGATCATTTCGGATTTGATCGAGCACGGGGAGGTCAGCCAGTCCTGGATCGGCATCACCGTTCAGGATATCGACCGACGGTTGGCCCGGTACATGAAGCTGGGCCGCCTGGACGGGGTGCTGATTCAACGGGTGGAGGCCGACAGCCCGGCCAACCGGGCGGGGATTCGAGAAGGGGACATTCTGTTGTCTCTGGGCGGGTTCAATACCCGCACCGCCGGGGATTTCTTCTCCGCCATCAAGGGGTTTGTTCCCGGGGACCGGGTTACCCTGACCCTGTGGCGGAACGGCGAAGTCGTCCGAAAAACCTTGCGGGCCGCGGCGTTTCCATCTGAAAAAGCCCCGGAAATCGGGTATTCCCTGATGGGCGTTCGGGTCAAGAATACCACCGGCGGGCGCAGCGGGGTGGTGGTCACCGAGGTCCGGCCCGATTCCTATCTGGCCGGCATCGGGGTGGAAGCCGGGGATGTCATTCGCCAGATCGGCGAAATCGCGGTGGCCGATAGAACCGATTTCGACAAGGCGGTGATCAAATACCGCAACCGGCGCTCGGTGGTCCTCCTTCTTCAGCGGGGTCAACAGGCCTACTACATCACCGTCCGGTTGGGGTAGCTTGCGGGAAACCGGATGCCTTCGCCGTGACAAACCCGGGGATCGATCTTAGCTTAAACCCCGGTTTGGTTTAGCTTAAACCCCGAATCGGCTTAGCTTAAAATTCGGCCCGGCGAAACAGAGGC
>JAABSQ010000309.1 GCA_011390315.1 Desulfobacteraceae bacterium | reverse complement strand
CGGACAGCTCAAGCGGATCTGCCGGCAGTGGATGGAAGGCGGATACCTGAACTGCACCGGCGGCACCTATCCGGGACAGCTGATCTATCAGGAAATGGCGGACATGGCCTGCGAGCGGATCAACACCGCCATCACCGAATCCATGTCCGAAGACCGGCCGGTCAAGGCGATCCTGGATCCCTACAATCCCGCCGGATCGACCGCCCACGTCAACTTCACCACATCCAAAAAAACCCGGTGGCAGACCGCCCCCGACCGCTGCCATATCAATTGGGTGGTCTGCGACAGCGACTGGGAGGCTGAATTCTGCCGGGTGGTTGAAGCGCACCCTCGGGTCCTGTCCTATGTGAAGAACCAGAACCTGGGCCTGGAAGTCCCCTACCGGATGGGATCGACCTCCCGGAGATACCTGCCCGATTTCATCGTCCTGGTGGATGACGGAGAGGAGCCGCCCCTTCACCTGATCGTTGAGATCAAGGGGTACCGCGGCGAAGACGCCAAAATCAAGGCCGAGACCATGCGGACCTACTGGGTTCCCGGGGTCAACAACCTGGGCGGTTTCGGCCGGTGGGCCTTTGCCGAGTTCACGAAAGTATTTGAAATCGAATCCGACTTCGACAAGCTGATTCAGTCGTTTGTGATTCAAACTGCCGCATAGAGGAAATTTCGGATGGCACGCAAATCGAAAACACGCATCGAAACCCTGAACCACACCGAGGCCCACCGAACCAACATCCCCACCGCCGAGTTCCATTCGGTCATGGCCGACGACGAAAAGCATCCGATCCGGGTGGCCTTCGAGCGCCGAGATCCGGATCTGGACCCGCAGCTGATCTGGCGGGGCAAGGATAAGGCCGACTGGTCCGACCTGGTGGTTCAGGCCCCGCCGCTCTACATCCAGGAAAAGGTCCATCCCAAGGCGATCATCGATGACCTCATGCGGCAGCAGGAAAAAAAGAAAAAGGGTGGGCCGTCGGAACAGCTCGACCTGTTCTCCGACTTCAACGGCATCCCCGACCCCGGCAAGGCCACCGAGTTCTATCAGCATGATGCCAACTGGACCAACCGGATGATCCTCGGCGACAGCCTGCAGGTGATGGCGAGCCTGGCGGAGCGGGAGGGTTTGCGGGGCAAGGTGCAGTGCATCTACATCGACCCGCCCTATGGGATCAAATTCAACTCCAATTTCCAATGGTCCACCACCAGCCGGGACGTCAAGGACGGCAAGGCGGATCATATTACCCGGGAGCCGGAGCAGGTGAAGGCGTTCCGGGATACCTGGCGGGACGGGATTCATTCGTATCTGACCTATCTGCGGGACCGACTGACTGTGGCGAGGGATCTGCTGGCGGACAGCGGCTCGTGTTTTGTGCAGATCGGGGATGAGAATGTGCATCGGGTGCGGGCGTTGATGGATGAGGTCTTTGGGGATGAAAACCAAGTTTCCTTGATAGCTTTTAAAAAAACAACCGGCGCAGGAAGTCCTGCAATCGGAACAAATGTGCTGGCAGCAGTGCAAGATTACATTATCTGGTACGCCAAAGATATAAGAAAAGTTAAGTATAGGCAGATTTATCTTGGAAAGGAACCCGGAGAAAAAGGAGCTGCATTCTACAATAGAGTTCAATCAAGGGATGGTATGACAGTCCTTTCGATAAAGAAAAATCAAGATTTTGAAAAAGATTTTGGCCCAAAAGAGTGGCATTTAATCGCTTCGGATAATTTAACCTCTCAAACTGGCGGCGAAACAACACAAAAACCGGTATTTTTTAAAGGAACTACTTATCGGCCCGCTAAAGGCGGCTGGAAAACGAATGTTTCCGGTATGGATAAATTGGTCAAGGCTAACAGGGTTACACCAGGGGGTACTCTGCTTTACGCTATATTCGGAGATTAAGTGATTTCGCCGTTTATCCGATCAACAATTCATGGGATGACACTGCAACTGGTAGCTTTACTGAGGAAAAACGCTATATCGTTCAAACAGGTGAAAAAGTCATTCAACGATGTCTTCTCATGACCACCGACCCCGGCGACCTCATCCTCGACCCCACCTGCGGCTCCGGCACCACCGCCTACGTCGCCGAACAATGGGGCCGTCGCTGGATCACCATCGATACTTCTCGTGTCGCCCTGGCCCTGGCCCGAGCCCGGATCATGGGCGCCCGCTATCCTTACTATCTCCTGACCGATTCCCCGGCCGGCCAGAAAAAGGTTGCCGAGATCAAAAGGACGGGGAAGAAACCTGGGTTCTGGCCCATGTGGAGCTGCAAGGGCAACATGAGGTGAATCTATCCAAGCGGATTTTCACCTACAATTACCGCATATTCGATCATCACGACAGACCCGTGGCAAGCCTGGTCGTTCTGGCCGACGACCGACCCGGATGGCGGCCCGATCATTTCGGTTATGAATTGTGGGGCTGTAAAATCGGCATTACATTTCCGGTAGTCAAACTGACGGATTATCAATCCCGCTGGGATGAACTGGAACAAAGCCGAAACCCCTTCGCCGTCGCGGTCATGGCGCATTTGAAAACCGGGGAGACGCGAAACGACCCGGAAAATCGCCGAAAATGGAAAATGCGTCTGACCAAGCGACTGTATCGGATCGGATATGAAAAACAGGATGTCATCCACCTGTTCCATTTCATCGACTGGATGATGCGGCTCCCGGAAAAAGCGGAAAAGGCGTTCTGGGACGAGATGCAATCATTTGAAGAGGAGAAAAAAATGAAGTATGTTTCGAGCGTGGAAAGAATCGGCCTTCAGAAAGGTCGAATGGCATTGATTCAGAAATTGCTCAACAAGCGATTCGGCCACGTCCCACCGGACCTGGCGAAAAAACTGCAAGATTCGGAGTTGGATGTTCTGGATCAATTCGGAGAAAGCATTTTGGATTTCAAGGATTTGGAAGACGCTGAAAACTGGTGGAACACCCAAAGAAATGAGAAGAATGCACAGAAAAACTCCCGGACCGACGGTCCGTATGTGTCAGGCTAACTCTGCGCGCCTGTTTGAAATGCCGATAATCAACATCTCTTTTTTTTTAAACCGGGGCGCCTTGTACGCCCCGGTTTTATCATTTCAGCCGCTTGAATCGCCTCTATCATGCGCCGCGCCGCGCGCATCGATCACGCCCCGCGTGAAATCAGGGGCTTTGGGCGCTTTGGTGGATGGATGGATGCCATTCTTTTTGAACCCGATTTTTTTTCAATACTGCTCAAAATCGTCATTGACGAAAGAGTCTGAAAAGTCCTCATCGTTCATGTGAATCGCCTTGTCTGGAGCGACGATATGACCGATTTTCTCGACTCCAACCGCATTTTTGGTTTTCGGCTGTTGTCCGGGTTGGATGATTTTTTTGACTCCCATGCTTGCCCCGGCCAGTTTCATACTATTTTTCCCTCCGGAACCATTGAGTTTGAAAAATCCGATGGTGGCCTGAAGCTGCTGGGCCTGGCAGGAGAGTTCCTCGGATGTCGCGGCCATTTCCTCGGAGGCCGTGCTGTTTTGCTGAATCACCTGGTCGAGCTGCTGGAGCGCCTGGTTGATCTGCACGGCCCCGGAATTCTGCTCATTGCAGGCCGCGCTGATTTCCTGAACCAGTTCCGAGGTCCGCTGAATATCCGGCACGATCCTGGTCAGCACCTGGCCGGCGTTTTCGGCGATGCCCACGCTCGACAGCGACAGCTTGCCGATCTCCACGGCGGCCCGCTGGCTCCTTTCCGCGAGCTTGCGCACTTCGGCGGCGACAACGGCGAACCCCTTGCCGTGGTCTCCGGCCCGGGCCGCCTCAATGGCGGCGTTCAAAGCCAGAAGATCGGTTTGGCGGGCGATTTCTTCCACAACATTGATTTTTTGAGCGATTTCCTTCATGGCTGACAGGGTTTGGGTCACGGCTTCACCGCCGATTTTGGCGTCTTCGGCGGATTTCATGGCGATCCGTTCGGTTTCCGTCGCATTGTCCGCGTTCTGCCGGATATTGGACGCCATTTGCTCCATGGATGCCGATGCTTCCTCGGCCGAGGACGATTGCTCCGTGGCGCCCTGGGAGAGCCCTTCGGACGACGCGGCGAGTTCCTCGCTGCCGGAGGCGACGTTGTCTCCTGCATTTTTGACCTGCGCCACAATCTCCCGGAGTCGGTCGATCATTCCGCGCAGGGCGTCCGCCAAGAGGCCCGCCTCGTCTTTCTGATCCACCGCGATGGCGGCGGTCAGATCCCCTTCGGATACGGATTTGGCGAATTCCACTCCCTTGACCAGGGGATCGGAAATCCCTTTTGCGATGAAGAAGGCGAACAACCCCACGAAAGCCGAGATGATGCCGCCGGCGATCGCCACCGACATCAGCAACTGGTTCACCGGTTCCCGAACCTCCGCCTCATCGATTTCCGCCAGCAGCGCCCAGGTGACGGCATCCAATTGAATGGGAGCAAACGAGGAAAGAACCGGGTTTCCGTTGTAATCCGTGACGATCTTGCTGTCTTCTTGGCCCGAAAGCGCCAATGTCGCGGCTTCGGTGTCCACGCTCCCCTTGGTCGGATCGGCGAACGAGGCATCCACCGTATGGTTGATCGCGTCGAGGAACGAATCCGACCGCATGAGTTTGTTCGGTCCCACCAGATAGGTTTCACCGGTTTTGCCCATGCCGGTCCTTTCCTGCATGATGGAGTTGATGGCGTTCAGGGA
>JAABSQ010000308.1 GCA_011390315.1 Desulfobacteraceae bacterium | reverse complement strand
ATTTGAACTGCGGCACCCCGGGAAATCAGATAATCGGCGATTTCAATCCGATTGTTTTCCGCGGCGATCGCCAGCGGGGTAAACTCAATTCCCGGGTATCCGCCGGATTCGGACGCATATTTTTCATTGGTTCTGTAAGAGACGTGATCGATATGCGCACCCTCCTGAACCAGCAGTTTCACCATGCCGAGGTCGGCATTCTCCACCGCCAGGGTCAGGGGCGTTTTGCTGTTTTGGTCCTCCTGGTTGATTTTTGCGCCTTTTTTGAGCAGCCAGGCGGCGATGTCCCGGTTTCCATGAATGACC
>JAABSQ010000307.1 GCA_011390315.1 Desulfobacteraceae bacterium | reverse complement strand
CATCAGCGGCGTTCGGCCCAAGGAGACATCAAAGTCGGTCAGAGGGCATTTTTCAGCCGCATCTTTCGCATCTTCAATCGAGCCGTTTCGACAGGCTTCCACAAACTGCCGACAGGAAGGATCTGAAGGCATTGGAGACAGGAATTCGGGTCCGTTTAACTGCCATATCTCCAGCTGTTCTTTGGACTGAGGTTGGGCTTCAGCTGTTCTATCGGCTTCAGCTGGAATGGTCCATTCCTCTATTGAGGTGTCGGCAGTTTGTGAGAATCCGACTTCAGGCCAGCAGAAGATAGGCAGAAGGGGGATTAAAACGGCTGCCATTATGAACATTTTTCGCAATCGGGTTTTTTTGATGTCCATCATCTTCCCTCCAATCACATGAGGATTGCATTCATCCGATGTGCAATTTTCAAAAGCCCGCCCTTTTGAAGCCCGGTTTTTATGAAATCCTTTTTGTTCATCCTGTTGGGTGGGTTTCAGCCAGGGGCTGAAACCAATCCAAAGAGTATTCTGAATGAATATTCCTCAAAACCAAAAACCTCATGCCCAACGATTCGCAGAAAACGAGGTTTTCATACCGGCACCACATAGAATCGCCGCGGTTTGCAAATAATAAGCTTTTTGTTAGGCTTAATACGTGCAATTCATCGGAAGATGTCGCTTCAGGATACTGGTGTTATTGGCGCCGATAGCGGTCATTCCGTTGGGAACGGAGGCATACCCGCAAACCCAGGCGATGGGAACCGCCGGCTCATCTTTGACTATGGCGGGTCGAATGGAAATGATCTTGTTTTCGGCGTGTTTATTGATTCTGTTTCCAAGGGTCACATCGATCCCGCCGTCCCGGATATTCACACTGGTGACAAAATTGCCGATGATTTTCTCCGCCTTGGGCAGGCCGGCTGAAGCATTGTCCAAGGGGAAGCCGGCTTTCAAATGATAATGCTGCTCGACACCCTTCATGGCCATCTGCGCCAGGTTCAATGCTTCTGTGACCTGGGTCCGGATCACATGGTCCTGGAAGGACGGCAATGCCATGGTGGTCATCATGCCGGCAATGGTAAGAACGATTAACAATTCCACAAGCGTGTAGCCGGATCGATGATTCTTCATCTGAGGTCTCCCTGATGTTGGGATTCAGTATACACCAAAGGTAAAAAAACCGTCCCTTTCTGAGGTAAATCCGGAATGTTTTTATTGAAAAATCTGCACACCGCTGGTTAAAAACAACGGCAAATACAATGACAGCACCATAAATCCAACTAATAGACCGAGAAAAATGATGGTAAAACTCCTGAGAAATATAACCAGTCGGAACACAGAAGATTCTACCTTTTTCTCAAAATATGCGGCCATGAGGCGCCATGCTTCGTCCAGTGAGTCTTTCCGCTCTCCGATATATAGAATCTGAAGACATGAGGAGGGGAATATGGCGCTTTGCTCGATGATTTTCAGAAGGTCTGCCCTGGTGTGAATTCGGTTTACGATTTTTCGGATTTTTCCAGATAGAACCCGTCCTTCAACGGCGTCCGCTGAATATCGGAGCGCGTCCGAAAAAGGGATTTTGGATGAAAGTAGAAGGGACAGAATCCCTGAAAACGCCAGGATGGTTCTTCTTCTACAGATGCTCCCCAACACCGGAAGCCTGGAAAGGACTGCTTTTGCGGATGCTCGTATTATGGAAGACGTTTTCAGGATAAAGTAAATGATAATCATTGCAATGGCGATGTAGATAATATTTCCAGTGATCCAGTGAACAAACGTGACAAAGCCGTTGGTTAGCGACGGCAACCCCGTTCCTAGATTGCTGAAAATTTCTTCATATACAGGTATGATAAGAAAAAAATTTATCATGGATATCAAAATAAGAAAGATGAAAATGAACGCAGGATAAAGAAGCGTTCTGGAGATCATCTTCTGAATTTCTCCCTGCTTTTCAATTTCATCAGCCATATAGTTTAAAATATCTGAAGCGACGGCATTGTTTTCTTTATTAAGCAATATTTCAATGATGACCCGGTTGAAAACCACGGGATATTTCTGTAGGCTTTCTCTGACCGAAACTCCCATTTCCACCCTTTCTGCAATGCCCCGGGTCACACCTGACATTCGATTCTTATGGCCGGCATTGAAGATTGCCAACCCTTCCATCAAGGTGACATCTTCAGCCATCAAGATCGCCAACTGACGATAAAATAAAGCAATATCCTCTTTGTGCAGGTTCGATCTGAAAAGATCCCGAATATAGAGATTTAGCCTCTTGGCCGAGGATGGGGGGCGATTGTCTTTGGGTTTTTCCATTCCACAATTCCAGAATCCGATCGCAGTCCTAATGACGCCAGATTTTGTTAATTGAATGGGGGGAGATATTGGTCCGATCTATTCCAAATACGGTCCACTGAGAGGGTCTTTTCTTGTTTCCGCAAACCCAATTCACCGGTCCCAGCGGATTGTCCCGGGAAACCGCCGGTCGGAGTGTGAGTATCCTTCCGGGCAATGCTTTCCCGAATGTATAATGGACCGCGCCGTCCTCGATGGTGGTTTCATGAATGTATCTACTGTTTTTCCATATGGGTGCCCCCTTATCCGTCAAATCGGATAATTCCTTTCTATCGGCCGGCCAGACGCCGTGAAGGGCATGATAATAGATCAACTGATTTCTTAGCATTGGAAACACAGGGTTGATGTGGGATGTAATACTGAGTGTATATGCAGGGGCAAAAATTTTGATGCTAAATCCCAAAAGAAACAAAAGGACGGCAATGGAGCAGCCATATTCGACAATCCGTTGACATTCAGTGAGTAACGATATCCTCTTCACGATTCCGGCTCCTTCCATGGTTGAAATGCGTATCGGATTCCGAAGACTTGCATGATTTAGGGGGGGTAAACGGAGGGTTGTGTTGTTTGTTCCAATCACCTTCAGTCCTTGCGGGACGGCATCTTTCCCCTGGATCCAAATGACGGCTCCGGTCGGGTCGGCTTTCGAAATTGCAGGACGAATGGTCAGTATCTCTCCCGCATACCCCATCGAAACATCCTGATTCAAAAGGATGTCGATGGCACCGTCTTTCACGGCAATGCTTTCTATGTATTTGCCTCGAATCGCTTCTGGAGAGGGCAGGCCGATGGTTTCATTGTCAGCTGGGAATTGTCCTGTGAATTCGTAGTAATCGATAATTTGATTTCTAACTGATTTGCTCAGGATCAAACCTTCGTTTAGATAAATCCTGCCATAATATTTTGAAAGATGAAAATTGGGAACACTGAGTGCTGCCAGCGTACCCATGATGGTAATGACCATCATCAGTTCGATAAAGGTGAAACCGTATGAATCGGATTCGTTTTGAAGCGTCATCCCCGATGGCCTTTTGAAAGGTTTGGCCCTTGTGAATCAGGTTGAACCTGATACCAGTGAATGAAAGGGACTGTACTGAAGATCTCCTGTCCGTATCGATTTTAAATCATGAAACATTACAATAGCATTACACGAAACGGTTATTTGCTCGAAGAGAAGCAAACGGTTTAGAAATCCACTGTAATCTCTTTGGTTCAGATATCCCCAACATCCACCTTGATCTTCCTCCCTTGGATATTGGCATACAGGGGTACCATAATCCGGCTGTCGGCCCAGGTATCCGGGTCCTGATGAAAAGTAGGGTGACCCGATGATGGTTTTTCGGAACATCCGCCGTGAACATGTTTTAGGATCTGTTTGATGAAGGTATCGCTTTTACCGCCCCTGTATCAGTTTTTGATATAGACTCGTGATCCTTTCCGATGGAGAATCGCCGAATCGGGTAGACAGATTTTTCTGGTATCGTTCATAGAGTCGGATGGCTTTGTAAGGTTCGCCCATTCGGTGGAGTGTTTTCATCAGAAGAAAATAAAGGGTCTCTTCAAAGGGTTCGGCGGCGATGGAGCGGTTTAGAATGTCGACAGCGGTATGGTTGTCTCCGGCTTGGGCAATCATACCGGTGAAGGCTTCAATGATTCGGACGAATCGGTGGGAGACTGTTTGTCGCGTACCAATCGCCCAGAAGGCTTCCTCTCCGGGGAGGAACGGCCCCTGGTAGAGTTGCAGCAGGCGTTGCGCCAAATTCCGGGCCTGCGGGGCCGATTCAGATCCTTTCGGCAGGGATTCGGCCTCTCCGGCAATATCCTCGAATGCCCATACATCGGTCCAGCATTTCCGGTCATTCAAAGAGACCTTGCCTGAACGCCGCAAAATCGCCTCCGGGTCCCCCAGCAGTTTTCGAAGGCGATGCAGGGCGACTCGAAAGGCATTGGTGGCGCAGTCCCCGTCGGAATCCGGCCACAGGTCGTCCTGTATTTGAAAGTCGGGAACCCGGTGGCCTTTGGCGGCCAGAAGGTATTTCAATAACGAAAAAAGCC
>JAABSQ010000306.1 GCA_011390315.1 Desulfobacteraceae bacterium | reverse complement strand
AAAAGCGCCATCGGAAGGACTAGTCGAAGCCAGCGGCCGTATGCTTTCAACCGGCGCATGATCAGGATAAAGCCGATCAGCACGGTCCACTCCACCGCCAGGCTCGGCAGTCGGCCGGAAGCCACCACCAACACAGCGTAATCCATCACCAGGATGAGTTTGGTTCGCGGGTCCAGCACCGACCTTAATTCCCAACGGTCTCATGGAGACCGACCTTCTCCAGAAAGCGGATATCCGTCAGAATACTTTCCGGGAAATCATCCCGAACGATTCGGCCGTCATGCATCACCAGCCATCGGGGACTGTTTTCGGCGGCAAAGGCCAGATCATGGGTGGCGAAAATGACGGTTCGGCCCCGGGACCGGATTTCTGACAGCAGACCGCCCAATGTGTTTCGGAAATGGCCGTCCTGACCCGCGGTGGGTTCATCCATGACCAGAATGTCCGGTTTGGCCGCCAGAGCTGCGGCAAAGGCGACCCGCTTTTTTTCGCCGCCGCTGAGCCGGAAGGGCGGACGGTTCAAAAGCGGGGCCAGCCCGAAAAGGCGAATGATCTCTTCGATCCAGGCCTCATCCAGGCGATCCATGGCCAGAGGGCCGGCCAGGATTTCTTCCCGAACCGTCAGCTTGAAAAATTGGCCGGCCGGATTCTGAAAGGCCATTCCCACTTGGCGGGCCATTTGGGATACTTTCCGGTTTCGAATACTGTCTCCGTGCAGCCGGATTCGACCCTTTGCCGGGCGAAGCAGACCGTTCAGGTGTTTGAGCAGTGTCGTTTTTCCGGCGCCGTTGGCTCCGAGAACCGCGACGGATTCCCCCCTGTGAACCTCGAACCCGATTCGGTTCAGGACCCTTCGGCCCCCGACCTTATAGGTGATTTCTTCGGCAGCCAGGACAGGGGGCCGGTCGCGTCTAATTGCATTTTCAGGAAACGGTCGATCGGCGAGGCGAGGGCTTTCAGCCTTCCATCCCAAGGTCAGGCCGAAGCGGTCCGCATTCTTCGAGGTCAGGAGGAACGACGGCGGTCCGTCCCCCTTGATCCGGCCCGTATCGA
>JAABSQ010000305.1 GCA_011390315.1 Desulfobacteraceae bacterium | reverse complement strand
TGATTCCGGTCCCCTGGTCGTGAATACGCCGAAGGGCTTTACGTACCCGGCCCACATGGGCCGGATCCAGATTGGCATAGGGTTCATCCAACACCAGCGCCTTCGGTTTCAGGCAGAGCATGGCGGCAATCGAAACCAGTTGCTGTTCACCCCCGGACAGCGAATGGGGATCACGGTTCAGCAGATGCGCTATCCCCATGTCTTGGGCGGTATTCGGGACCCGCCGTTTCATCTCTTGTCGGGGAATTCCGAGACTTTCCAATCCAAAGGCCAACTCGTTTTCCACGGTTCGGTTAAACAGCTGGGCTTCGGGATTTTGAAACACCATGCCGACCCGGGAGAAAAGATCGCCGACGGTCCATTCCGCCGTGTTCCGCCCCCCCACCCACACCCGGCCTTTCAGAAGCCCGCCGTAAAAATGGGGGATCAGGCCGTTGAAGGTTCGGCACAAGGTCGATTTGCCCGAACCGCTGGGCCCGGCGATCAGGAGATATTCATTCCCCTGAATCGCCAGATCGATTTTGTTCAGTTTCCAGTCCGGGGGGGCATTTTTATAGGAATACCGGAGCTGTTCGGTACGGATAAAATCCTCCGGAGGCGCCGCTTTTCCCGGTGCTGTCGGTGGTTCCGGTTTTTCCGCATTCATTGCAGATTCGGGGTAAGATCCACCAGGTCGGCCCGTTCGAGCATTCGAACGGCCAACACCCCCAGGATCGCCCCGGCGACGGTGCTGCCCAGGAATGAGGGAATCAGGGCCAGAATCGGAATCGCCTTTCCCATAAAGATCGGCGCAACCAGCAACGCACTGACCACCGGGGCGAGGATGCCGGTGCCGAAGATTTCACCGCCGGCGCCCGCATAAAGGCTTCGGGTCCTGCGGTACAGGTATCCGGCAAGGAAAGCGCCGATCATGCCGCCGGGAAAAGCCAGAAGGGTTCCGACCCCCATGGCGTTTCGGATCAGGCCGATGATGGCGGCCACCGTCACCGCCCACCAGGGCCCCAGAAGGACCGCGCTGAGTATATTGACGAAGTGCTGGGTGGGATTGATTTTTGCGATTCCCACCGGAAAAGAGGTATACGGCGCCAGGGCCACTCCCATAGCGACGAAGACGACGGCATAGGCCGCTTTGCGGGTGTCGGTCGATTTCGCTTTTTGTGCGTTTTTCCTTGTGTGCATATGTGTCTCTCGACTTCCCTACGACAGTATGAACTGTATCAGGTTCAAAGGGTATGATCTCAGTTCCGTAAAGAAGCCGGAACACCCCTCATCGGATCCGTGACATCTATTATCAGGATCGGTCCAAAAGATCAAGGGTTTCAAACCTTTCCGAATCCGCCGAGGGTGACCTGAGGTGGGCTTCGGAATGATGCCGTCGTCATATTTAGAGGTTGAACATACTCGAAAAAGCGGATAGAATTTCCGGATGCAAACAGAAAAGCGCATATTTTCTGAAAATCGCAGAGGTTGTTGAAAAATTGAAGATGGAAAAGAGCCTGGTCGGATAGGAAGCCCGTTTTGATCGCTACAGCTATACAAGCACTGCGCGCCTGTGTGAATTGGAGATGGTCGGTTCAGCTGATCGGCTTGATGATGGTTTTTGCCGTGGGATCCATCGTCGATGCGGCGGATACTCCCGTGAGTCGCGTCCGTCCGGTGTCGATTCCCGTAAAGGACCCGATTCTTCCGCCCTCTCTCTGGCCTTACGAGCGCGAAGCGATTCGGGAGGGGCTCTATCTGCTGTTTGAACAATGGGATGAAGCCGCCCTGAATATCGACGAGGAACTGGTTCGGCATGTCTCTTATTTTTATAAATATTACTCCATTGTCGATCCCCACGGCACCAACCGGATCATCGAACGCAGCCGAAAGTACTACCCGGCCATTCGGAAAATATTCGAGTCCCACCGGCTTCCCGAAGAACTCGCCTTTGCCATCCCCTTTGTAGAAAGCGCATTCGTCAATAAAGCCCGCTCCGACAAGAAGGCGGTGGGGCTCTTCCAATTCCTCAAAAACACCGCCAGAGCTTTCGATTTGACGGTATCCGGCCAGGTGGACGAGCGATTGGATTATCGAAAATCGGCTTCGGCCTGCGCCACCTATATTTCTAAAAACCGGGTTTTATTCGACAGCACCGTTTTGAGCATCGGCAGTTTTCACCACGGCACCAGTCGACTCACCCGGATCCTTCGCCGATTGCCGATCAAAGACGACCGGTGGGACTTTGTTTCCATTTTCAATCACCGGCAGCTGGGAAAATACTCCAAAGAATATATCCCCAAGTGTCTGGCGGCCGCCCTGGTGTTTCGGTTTTTGAAAAACCTGGACATGGAGGCGATTCCCGAAATCGGAACCGAAAACCGAAAACTGCCCCGGTTCGTCTATGTAAAAGACCTGAAAGAGAAATACCCCGATCTGCTGCGATTGAACCCCGATCTGCAACAGGCCAAAACGACCTACCTGTATGCGACCACCCGGGGGTATTTATTGGTGGAGGAGCTGAATTACACGCCGGCCGAAGCACCGGTTCTGATCGCTCGACAGGAAGCGAGCCCGGCGGAAACCGCCCCGAAGGAAGCACCGGCAATCGAGGTGCCGGAAGAATCGGAACGGGAAGAACCGTCTCCGATCAAACCGGTCGAGGAGACCGGAACGGTTCCACAACTGGTGGGAGACGCGTGGGAGGAAAGCATCCGGGACCGTTTTCCAAAACATGAGATTGTCATGAACAAGTCCTACACCGGGGTGATCGAAGAAATCGGCATCATTTTCGATCAGAATCTGAAAGTCGGAGAGGAATGGCCGGAAGACGAGATACTGATCCTGGAGGTGGGGCGGCCGCCGATCCCGGAGGATGAACTGACATCGGAAGAATACACCCGATTCATTCAGGAATATATGACGACGTTGCGCCAAAGCAGCGAATCCTTTTAACTTTCGAAACAAAGGGAGCGTAATTCATGTGGAAATACTTATTTTGCCTGATGGTGTGCCTGCCCGCGGGCCTCGGGTCCGCCCAGGAAAGTCCGGTCGATACTCAGGTGTGTGAAAGCGCGTTTACTGCATCGGGTCAGTGGCGGCGCCCCGACCGTGCCGCTCTTGAAATCGCGCTGACCGAGGCAACCGAAGAAAAAGCGGTTCAAACGCTTTTTTCAGAAGAGCTGGATGGTTACGAAGCCGCCGTTTTTCCGGAAAAGGAGATCATCACCGCCCTGAGAAATCTGGTCATTTACGACGGCGCGCACCTGAGCGCTGAAGATCCCCTCACGTTCTGCATGCGCCTTCGGGGATGCCGGATCGAGCCGGCCGACCGGGAGCGGTTCGATGCGGTGGAGATCGGCCGGGTGTGCAACATCAATCACAATCTGGTCCAAACCCAGGCGGAAAAAATCAAGGAGATCTTTGCCCGACAGATGGTCGATACCGCCCAAGGCCCCTCCCTGACCTCTATCGGGGTGATGATGGCCGACCCCGGGCAAATCGGGCGGTATGAAGACGCCGCCTTGAAGGCCCTGGTGCATGAAATCGATGTGGCCCCGAGCGGTCAGGCATTGAGCGGTTCCGCCTGTCTGTCGCTGGTGGTGTATCCGGTAGAGCTGTATGCCGCAACCGTAATAGAAAAGGAATCGGAATAAAGGAGACGGCCATGTTGAGATGGACA
>JAABSQ010000304.1 GCA_011390315.1 Desulfobacteraceae bacterium | reverse complement strand
AACCTTTTCCCGTGCCTGCTCCTTCAGATGGGCCGGGGTCAGCCGGTCCTGAATGGCATCGAGGGTGGCCTCAGTCTCCATGCGGCCCTTGGCAATTTCCGCTCTGAGGTGTTCCACCTCGGCACGCTCCGTGCGATCTAAATCTTCAATGGTGGGTGATGTCGTCTCTATCTTTCTGACCTCTACATCAGATCCGGTTCCGGAACGGATCACGTCGTCTGTTTTTTCAGCCATGGCTTTTCCTCCTCTCCTTTCAAGGATTCAATGGTCAGTTCCGGGGCGAACTTCATCCGTTTCAATGTGTTTACGCCTTTGACGGCCATCGCCGCCCCCACGATCCATACGACCGCGGTAACGATCAAAGCGGCCACCCACAGCGGAATAAGCACTCCGAGCGCCAGTGCCGCCGTGGCCAGCAGCCCCAGAAATCCTGCATAGAGAATGGCCACCCCGACCACCAGAAGTGCGGAATTTTTCCCCGCAACGGCGCCTTTATGGGACATTTCAATTTTAGCCAGTTTAATTTCGTGGTTCACGAGAGACTGAATCTCCCGAGACAGGTCGGAAAAGAGATCTCCTAAAGATTTCTCCTCTCCCGGTGGTGGAGAGTTATACAATGCGTTTGCCATTTTTTTACCTCCTTTCCTTCAACTTCATGGCCGAAACCGGCCGTATCCGCCAACCTCTAACAGGAGAATTCAACCTGTTTCTACCGTATACTTGGGCCGGCGGCGTATCGTTTTAAATACGGTTCGGCCAGGCTTAGGCTCTCATCGGTTCGGATGCCTTCAGAAAACGCGCCGCCAGAAAACCGGCCATGAGGGCGCCGCCCAGAACCATTCCGGGATTTTCCCGCGCCATGTAGCGCACATCCTTAAGTACGTCATCCACGCTTCGATCACGGAAATAACCGGCGACGGAATCGACCTGCCCGGCGGCCCATTCGGTATAACGGGCCATGGCCTCCTGGTCATCCTCCTTCAGGGCGCCGGCGGCATCCCTGAGAGCCCGGGCCGTGCTTTCCAGATTTCTTTCTCCGTATTGCTTGCCTTCTTCAAACTTGGTCCGCGCTTTTTCTTCGGCTTCCTCCTTCATTTCATGTCCCTTTTGAGCGGCCTGCTCCTTGAGCGCTTCCTTCTTGTCTTTTCCCGCTTCCCTTTTCGCTTCCGAGCCGGATACGGTTCGGTTTCGGGTCGGATCCGTGCTGGTTCGTTCATAAGTGGCCATAGTGATCCTCCTTCCAAAGTTAAAAAAATAATGTTCACTGATGTATGTAAGATAGCGATTCGCGAGCCCCGGTAGAAATACCCGATTCGCCCCATTCGGGACTGAAATCGAATGTAAATCCGCCTCGATCAAATCCCAGAAATGGTGAAAGCCCGGTGCTTAGTAGGTGCGCAGACAACCGGGCTTTCATTCTTTTCGCGTGATAAGGCTTATGGTGTGACTACAGATTCCAGTGCATGATCACCGTGCGAACCCCGTCACTGCCGACTTTGACCCGGCGGGTTTTTGTTTCGCCGTCAAAGAATGCCCGAACCTGGTAATTGCCCGGGGGCAGATCAGTCAGCAGCCAGGGACCGCCATCATCCAGAGAAAAAACCCGCCGGCCTTGATCGTCCAGAATATCCACCGCCACATCCGCAATATACCGGCCGTCGAGATCGGCAAATACCAGTTTCAGGCCGAAGTTGTCTTCCACCTGTTCGATGGCGTTGCGCTGTCTGATTCCGACGCCGCCGTTAATAAATGAAAGGCCGTCCCGGGTTCTTCGTTCCACCAGCGGATTCCTCTGAACCGGATCATAATACCCTCGACCGGTCGATTCATCAGACCATTCGGATTCCATCTTACGGGAATCCTGCCGGTCCATTCGGCCCTGATAGGAACGCTGCCGGTCCATTCGGCCCTGATAGGAACGCTGCCGGTCCATTCGGCCCTGATAGGAACGCTGCCGGTCCATTCTTCCCTGGTGAGAACGGGGCTGATCCATCCTTCCCTGGTGAGAACGGGGTTGATCCATTTCAGTCTTGCGGGACTCCGGCTGCTCCATATAGGGTCTGTTCTCATAGTCCTGTGCCGAAGCGACGCCAATGCCGAAACTGAAAATCATGACAATAAATACTCCGTAGAACAATTTGTTTTTCATAGTCATACCTCCTCTGATTGCATTCGGATTTTCAAAAACTTGCTTAAGAAGTAATGCAGGAAGGCCCGACCTTAAAATGGGGTAAACGGAGTATTCGAAGTGAAGAAATCGGGTATCCTCAGCCCCATGCCGGCGGCTGATGTCAGGGGTGCGGGCGAATCACGCGGATAAGAAGGGATCTATATCACTGGGCATCGGCCAGAACCGCCGCCATTCGAGACAGGCCGGCGGTCACCCGGGCGGTGCGGTCGTAGTCGATCTTGTCGGGGGTATCCCGGGAGGTATGATAATAAGGGTACCGAAAGGGAGCGGTATCGGTCACCATGACGCCGGCATACCCTTCTTTCCAGAAAGCCCAATGGTCGGACCAGCCGATGCCGGTCATCCAGCCGGGGGCCGCCGTGCCTTCGGACGGAAATTCGGCGGTGTTTCGAAAAGCGCGGATGCATCGGTCCAGAAAGGATTTTGAGCCGAGATTGCCGACGAATCCGATGAAATCACCGGTGTCCGGATAGAGCATTCCGAGGGGAAACGGATATTTCTGGCTGCCCGGTTTATCGGAATAATAGCCGATGGTCTCGAGGGAAATCATTCCGATGAGGTTGTCGCCGTTTTCGCGGCACCGACGGGCATAGACCCGGCTTCCCATCAGATCGGTCTGAAAAAAGGGAGGCTCTTCATTGACAAAGGCCACGAACCGAATGGTTCCGGCAAGGGAATCTTCAGCCAGCAGTCGGGCGATCTCCAGCAGGGCCGCCACAGCCGACCCGTTGTCGTTGGCGCCGGGAGAACCGAAAACCGAATCATAATGGGCCCCGACCACGAGAATCTCCTCCGGTCCGGATACACCGGTTTTGACCGCTTCAATGTTATGAACGGTGCGGCCTCGGGCGGTAAATTCCTGATCCGATGTCCGGTAGCCCGAGCGGGCAAGGGTTTCGCGAATGTATCGGGCCGCAGCCTTCAGTTCCTCATATTTCGACAGATTGCGTTCACCGATCTCTCCGGCCAGATAATCCACATGCGCTTTCAGATTGCGGCTGAGAACGCGCTCCTGTTCGGTGAGCGGCGGCAGCGGTCCGGAATAGGACCGGCCAGGCAGGTCGGTGTAAAATATAAGTCCGGCCATTAACAATACCAGCGACAGCACCCCGAATAAGAACGGGCGCCGTCTGAAAAACAGGGCGCCAAATCGATTCAACGGATTCCTTCCCCCCAAACCATTCCCGAATCATATTTTGTATAGCGTATATAAAACTATGCACAACCGAATGAAAAGCAATCCACGAGGCACATTTTCGGCAAAATATCCATCAGCCAAAAAAAGTCGCGAACCGGCGAATTTTTTGACTTGATCTTTGCGAAATATCCTGTATAAGGGGATTTACAATAGGCGGCTCATCGATCGAAGCGCTTATTGCCAAGGGGGAATCGCCCTTGTCGTTTTTTTACCCGTCCCGGTGTCGGGGCATTTTTTTATTTTCTTGGTTTTTAAGGAGTGGTCAAGGTGGCAAACGGTACTGTTAAATGGTTCAATGAGAAAAAGGGGTATGGCTTCATCGAGAATGAAGATGGTGGAGACGTGTTCGTTCACTTTTCAGCGATCCAGAGTGACGGGTTTAAAACCCTGTCTGAAGGGGATCGGGTGACCTTTGAAATCGAACAAGGTCAAAAAGGGCCTGCCGCGGCGAACGTGAAAAGAATCTAAATTCCGTTCGTTTCAAGAGCCTGCAAGGGCATCGGCGCCGCCCCCCGGCGCTGATGCCCTTTGTTTTGAGGCCGCCCGAACCGAAGCCCCCCATTCGAACCGCTTCTGTGAAACGTCCCCCGGATTCAGACAAGAAAAAGGATCAATTTTTGCGGATTCGGTCCAGTTTCCCGGCCATTCGATCCATCACCTCGGCGACTTCCCGAATTCGAAACAATCGGGCCGTTCCCACCAGAAGGACCAGAAAAAGAGCGCCGATGATCACCGACAGGGACAGGCTTCCGACAACAGTGGCGGGATCGATCACCCGCCACAGCTCCCGTTTGACCCACTCCAGAACCGCCCCCAGCACCAGGCTGATCAGCGTGATTCGAAGGTAGAAGCGGTATACCCGCCCCTGACCGCGGTTTCCGCTTCTGCGGTTCCACAATGCATACAGCACCAGGACCTGAAGAATGGCCGACAGGGAGACCGCCAGGGCCACCCCCCCCACCCCTAACCGGGCCATTCCGATCCAATAGAGGGGGATGCTGACCGCCACCGCCAGGGTTCCGAAAATCGCCGGAAACAGGGTGTTCTGCATGGCATAATAGCCCCGCACCACCACCGTCTGGGCCGAAAAGGCGGCAGCCCCGATGAGCAGAAATATCAGCACCTGGGCGGTGAGGGCGGTATCGGCCGGGCCGAACCGGCCCCGTTGAAACAAGAGCCGGACCACTTCGAAGCGAAGCACCATGAAGAGCACCGAAAACGGAATCACCAGAGACAGGTACCGAAGGGAGGTATTGAGAAGGCGATTCATCTCCTCCAGTTTACCTTCGGCGATCAGCCGCGCCATAAAAGGAAAGGAGGCCACCCCCACGGCCTGACCGAAAAAGCCCACCAGAATGA
>JAABSQ010000303.1 GCA_011390315.1 Desulfobacteraceae bacterium | reverse complement strand
AGCGCGTCCTGGAACGGAAGCGGCTCAGGGAGATGGTCGACCGGATGCGGGGACTGCTGTCTTCGGAAAGTTTCCACGGCATGTTCGGCAAAAGCATGTCCATGCGCCTGCTTTTCGATCAGATTCGACAGGTGGCCAGGGCCCAGGGACCGGTTCTGATTCTCGGGGAAAGCGGATCGGGCAAAGAGCTGGTAGCCCGGGCGGTCCACCAGGAAAGCGCCCGGGCCGATGGGCCGTTTTTGCCCGTCAATTGCGCGGGAATACCGGAAAACCTGATGGAAAGCGAGTTTTTCGGCCATGCGGCGGGGGCCTTCACCGGGGCCGGCCAGAGCCGCCGGGGGCTGTTTGCCGAGGCCGCGGGCGGTTCCCTGCTGCTGGACGAGGTTTCGGAAATGCCCCTTTTCCTCCAGGCCAAACTCCTGCGCGTCCTCCAGGATGGAAAACTCAGGCGGGTAGGAGAAAACACGGAACAGGAGGTGGACATGCGGGTGCTGGCTGCAACCCACCGGGATATCGAGGCGGAAATCCGCCAGGACCATTTCCGGGAAGACCTGTTCTTCCGCCTGGAGACGTTCACCCTTCGAGTGCCGCCGCTCCGGGACCGGGGCGAGGACGTCGAGTTTCTCGCCGCCCGGTTCCTGCAGCAGTTCGCCCTGGCGCTCGACAAAAACGTCAAAGGGTTTTCCGGCAAAGCGCTGGAGATGATCGTCCGGTACCCCTTTCCAGGCAATGTCCGCGAACTCAGCAACGCGGTGGAGCGGGCCGTGACGTTTGCCGAGGGCGGCTGGATCCGCGAGGAACATCTGCCGGCCAGAATCCGACAACATGAGGGGGAGGCGCAAACTTCCAGAGCCGATATTCATGGCCTGACGATGCCCGAGGAAAATCTCCAACCCCTGGCCGAAATGGAACGGCGATACATTCGCCATGTACTGGCGGCATCGGGAGGAAACAAACGCCGGGCCGCGGCCATCCTGGGCATCGGCCGAAGGACCCTCTACCGTAAACTCGAAGGGCAAGTGGAAAACCGGGAAACGGACGAGCCTTGATCGAATAGAAAAAGAACGGCGAAAAACAAGGTAATCATCAAAACCGATCGCCTCTTCCTCGGAAGGGGGGCTGTTTTTTTTCCTGACGGCTCTACCCCTGCACGGAGGTCATCAATTCCGTATCCGCATGAGTATAGGGCGGGGCGCAGCAGCAGAGAATCTTGAGCGGCGCCGTCCCGGTGTTTTGAATCTGATGCGGGGTGCCGGGGGGGATGAGAATGCTGTCGCCGGGGCCTACCTCAAACTGCTCCATCTCCAGTACCATGCGGCCGGCGCCGCTGAGAATGTGGTAAATCTCTTCGGATTTGACGTGCCGATGGAGTTCGGTAATAAAATCCGGCGGAATGGTCGCCTCGGCAAGGCTCTGTTTTTTGTTTCCTTGAAGATCCGGGTGGATGAGTTCCCGAATGGTGGACCCGTCCTTGGTGGTGTAGGGGTCCACAGCGTCGTATTCGATCTTTATTCCTTTCATAATCACCTCTCAGGATTGTCTGGCGAGGGTCGCCGTTTATGATCCGATGCGGCTTTTCCTTTTCTTGAATTCCGGAATATGATAGCGATAAACCATTCGCGCCGCAACCCGATTCAAAATGCGTGAACACCCACAACCATCACCACCGTGCATAGGGAAATGACCATGAAGACGCATTCAGCGGCCCCGCCCGCCCGGGTATCCGTCCACGGCGGCCACAGCCGTGCTTACTGCAACCATGCCGAAGACGATCTGGAGGAGATTCTCAAGCACTACATCCGCGAGGGATTTGAATGGGTGGGCATCACCGAGCATATGCCGCCGGTCAATGACCGCTTCCGGTATCCGGATGAAATCGAGGCCGGGCTGACCGCCCGAACCATGTACGACCGGTTTGGACAGTACATGGATGAATGCCGGCGACTTCAGAAAAAATACGCCCGCGACATCACCCTCTATGCGGCGTTTGAGACGGAGACCTATTCGGGGTCGCTGTCTTTTGTTCAGGATCTTCGGGAAACATATCGCCCCGACTACCTCCTCGGATCGGTCCATCATGTGGATGACATTCCCATCGACATGGACCCGGCACAGTATCACGATGCGGCCGAGCAGGCGGGCGGACTCGATGCACTCTACTGCCGCTACTTCGACCTTCAACATGAAATGATCGAAGCCCTCTCGCCGGCGGTGGTGGCCCATTTCGACCTGATCCGCATCTTCGATCCGGATTACCGCACCCGTCTGGAAAAACCGGCGATTCTGGAGCGGATCGAGCGGAATCTGACCCTGATCCGGGAGCGGGATCTGATCCTCGATTTCAATGTCCGGTCGCTCATGAAAGGCGCGGTTGAACCCTACATCTCCCGGTCGATTCTGAAGCAGGCACTGGACATGTCGATCCCGGTGGTTCCGGGAGACGACTCCCACAGCGTAGGAACCGTCGGCCTGAATCTGGACCGGGGAATCGCCATGCTGGCGGCAATGGGATTTGACACCCGATGGCGGAGACCGGCGTGAGTAAAGACAGAAGGCGTTCGGATAATTTTGTGGACAGAAGATACCAAGAAAGGGGGCGGCCCATGATTTTTTTGAGCATTGTCATCGTACTCCTGGTGATCATCCCGGGCTGGGAGGTGTTCTGGTACTGGATGGGGGTGAAGCCCCTCTTCCCCTGGCAGCTCAAGGGGAATCTGGATCGTATGAAACAAGAAGCCGTCATCCTCGATGTCCGGACCGAACCCGAATACAATCTGCTTCACATCGACGGCGTCGCCCACCGCCCGGAGTTGGTGACCGATCCGGACGCCTACCGGCCCCCCGACCCCGAAAAACCGGTGGTGGTCATCTGCATGACCGGCCATCGATCCCCCGTCGTCGCCTACCGACTCAAACAACGGGGGATCGAGACCGTCTACAATCTCACCTGGGGCATGGCGGGGTGGAAGCTGGTCGGGGGCAAGACGAAATAATTAGTGAAACGCCGATCTATGCTCCGGCGCCGCCGAACCGCTTTCTCAGCTCCACCTTCAGAATCTTACCCGATCCGGTCTTGGGCAGCTCCTCCACAAATTCAATGATTTTCGGCACCTTGAACCGGGCCAGTCGTTCCCGACAGAAGGCGATCAAATCGGGTTCGGAAATCTGCGCATTCGGTTTCACCGCCACCAGGGCCTTGGGAATTTCACCCCATTTCTCGTCCGGAGCCGCAATGACGGCGCACTCCAGAACATCCGGGTGCATATAGAGTACGTTTTCCACCTCCACCGACGCGATGTTCTCTCCGCCGCTGATGATGATGTCTTTTGCCCGGTCGACGATAAAGACATACCCTTCGGCATCCACAGTGGCCAGATCACCGGTATGGAAATATCCGTCCCGAATCGCTTTTTCGGTTTCTTCCGGGAGTTTCCAGTACCCTTTCATCACATTGTCGCCCCGGACGATGATCTCCCCGATGCTTTCCCCGTCCCGGGGAACATCGTTTCCCCGATCGTCCACCACACGCAGATCCACCCCCACCACTTCCAGACCGGTGCGGGTGAGATAGACCATCTGTTCGTCCAGAGGCCGATCCGCCAGGGTGTCCTTGAGGTTTCCCACCGTGAGCAGCGGCGTGGTCTCGGTCAGGCCGTATCCGGATATATATCCGCATCCGAGTTTTTCCATCATGCGCCGGGCATTGGCCGGCGACATGGGGGCCCCGCCCACCATAATCCATTGAAGCGTTGTGAGATCGTATTGATCCACATCCGGCACGTTCAGCAGAAAATTGATCATGGTCGGCACCATCATCGCCGCGGTGATCCCTTCCTCCTGGATGGTCTTGAGTACCGCCTTCGGGTCAAATTGCCGCTGCATGACATGCCGCCCGCCCTGGAAGGTCACCGACCAGATGAAAAAGGCATCCGCCAGGTGAAACAGCGGGGCGATATGGTGCCAGACGGTGGCATCCTCAAGCTTGAAGGAGATGATGGTCGTCAAGGCATTGGCGTAAATGTTCCGGTGAGTGAGCATGACCCCTTTGGGTCTGCCGGTGGTGCCGCTGGTGTAATACAGGTTCAACATGTCGTTTTCATCTTCCGGCTCAAAGTTCACGGCTGCATCCGAGGCACCGCTGATGAGATCCTCATAGGCGCCGGTGATCCAGTCGGCGTCGGCGATTCCTTCCGCAATGAAATAGTGTCGCACCGTTTTGGCTTCATGCCGGACCTTTTCCAGAAGGGGTTTAAAATCGGCATGGAAGATGATCGCCTCGGCCTCGGCATTGTTCAGGATATAGATGTATTCATCGGCGGAAAGCCGAATGTTGAGGGGCGACAATACCCGGCCGGACATGGCCATTCCGAAATACAGTTCCATGTATCGGTAGGTGTTGTAGTCGAGCACCGCCACCCGGCCGCCGTCGGTAATACCGAGCCCTTGTACGGCATGGACCACCCGGTTGGCCCGATTTTCCACCTCGGCATAGGTCCACCGCACACTCCCGTCCACCACCGCTGTTTTATCGGAATACAGCTTGACCGCTCTCTTCAAAATTCGAACCGGCGACATGGGCACATGCATGATTTTCTCCTTTGAATGAAGTTAAGTTCAGTCTAAATTCATTTTATGAATGTATATCAGAGAACGATAGACAATTCAAATTTAAATCTCATTGCCGCCTATTCGGCAGAATTTCTGACTGGATCATTACCGTGAAATCCTTCCTCTGGAAGAAGCAAGCGGCCCCC